>JAYUYU010000910.1:0-3294 GCA_043752365.1 Myxococcales bacterium
AAAATACCAATCACGATCGAGCGACTGTGAGCCGGCGCCCACAGTCGAATTGGGCACAGATCTTAATGCCAGCTCTGCCACTTGGCGGCGGGGCGACCAGAGAGACGAGGAGCCCATTCCGCTCGCCCCACCGGCGCGGCGCCTCCCCTTTACGGCGCGGCCCCATTTCCGAGTCGCTGCGGCAACTCGTAGCGAGCTGGAACGCCGCCGAGGCCGCGCCGAACCGTGGCTTCCCAGTAGCGACTGCCAAGGTGCTGCACGAGAGCGTTTACTTGCGGCAGACGGCGGCGCAGCCTCTCCAGTCCGTGCAGCGTGAGGCTGATGCCGGTCACCCAATGCCGATTGCGGTCGCGTGGCAGGCCCAGGGCGTCGGCAAGCTCGTCCCCGATCAATCCGCGGCAGATACCGCGCGACACCGCGACCTGGCGTGCGGCGCGCTTGTGCTCGTCCGCGCTTTTGGCATTGCGGAGTGGTCCCTCGATGAGCGCGCGCACCAGCTCGCGTGAGTCTTCGTCGGGCACGCCCTGCGTGAGTCGAATCAAGTTTGCGAGCCGCATGGCTTCGGCGTGCGTGGTAGGCAGCAGCGCCGGCTCGACGCCGATGAGCTCGCCCACATAGCGGAATAGGTGCTGGTAGTCGTCGGCTTCTTGCTCTGTAACGTGAACGCCGAGCTTACGAACACCGTCGATAAAGACGCAGGAAAACAGCAAAATCGTGGCGAGCATGTCGTGTTGGTTGATGGGCCGCGACCACTCGTCTTGGGACCAGCGCCCGCTCTCGAGCAACAGGCGTCGCACCTGGGCGTGCATCAGGCGCACGCGCAGCACCATGCGCCAACCGAGCGCTCCAGGCAGCAAACCTTCTGATTCCGTGACCGCCGTGACGAACTTGCCAGTTTCGGCCAAGCGTCGATCTGCGCGCTCTGTCAGCCGTCCCGAAAAGGCCAGCGGCTTGTTACCGGCCGGCGCCGCATAGCCATGCACCAGCGAGCAAAGGCCGAGCGAGATGCCGCCGAGCATCCCAGCGCGCAAGAAGACTTCGTGCGCTCGAAGCAGTCGCGCTGGGTCGAGCCAGGACGGCAGCTTGCGAGCGGTGGCGACCAACGCCTCAAGCTCCGGCAGCTGGCCCGGAGCGTTGTTCAACGCCGCTTCGATCGCGGCTTCACGCTCGGCCGGCGGTAGACCCGCCAGCGCCGCCACCACCGCGTCTGCCCCCGGATCAACCAGCTCGAGGTACGGCACGAGCCGCTCTGCTAGCTCGCCGAAGCGCGCGCGGGCGAGCCCTCGATTTTTCATCCGGCGCGGCCAGGCGGGAGTCGTCGGTTCGAGCAGCACTCCGACAGTGTTGCAGCCCCAGCAACGAGCGCCAGCAACTGCAACGCGGACGGCGGCAAGTCGCCGCCGAACAGCGCTTCCGCCTGAGTGAGACCGCTCGCTAGTGCACCGCGGCAGAGTGCCACTACTACTGGCTCACCCCACCTACTGGCAGTAGCGGTGACGGGACCGGTCGCAGCTTACTGGCACTGTTCCACGAGCGGATCTGCCAAGGGCTCATCCCGGAAGCACAGCCCCGCGCCCGAATAAGTGGCGCGATCCAATGCTCCTATGTCGGTCAGCGCGAAGCAGTTTTGGTCGTCGGAGCACTCAGCATCGCAGTCGCAGGCGGGTGAGCAGTACCCGAGGTCGGCAACAGCCCAGGTGCTCGTCAATCTGCTCGCGTAATAGCACGCGCCGTCGAAGCGCTTCGTCGCAAGGTTCCAAGCGCAACCGTTCGTCATGCCGCAGGCCTCGCGGCAGTGTCCGTCATCCGACCCCTCGACATCAGCTAGGCAGAAACCGAGGCATTCGTCCGGCTCCAGCGAACCCGGCATCGTGCATGGCTCGCCAAATTTCTTGCCGGTTGGCTTGATCTTCGTGCAGGTACCCTCGAGCCACCCCGTATTGCAGTAAAGGCCGCGCGCGCAGTCCAGGTCACCGCGACAGGTCGGCAGGCACGCCGGCGTAACAATCTGACAAGTGCCGTTCTCGCAGACTTCTCCTTCAATGCAGCCGGATGCGCAGGTGAAGCCCGTATCGCCCATCAGCGCTGGCATGCAGCTGAAATCGGTGCGGGCGTGGCACTTGCGAAACACACCCGTTTGTCCGAGCGTGCAGCCCTCCACGCAGTAGCCTTGAAAGTCGTCGACGTCGAAAGGGTAGCAGATGGATCCAGGGCTCAATCGATCGCACTGAGCATCAGTAGTGCAGTCTTTGGTGCAAAGGCCGTGCGGCGGCGCCGCACCATTCAGCGCAGGCGTGGTTGCAGTCAGACACTGAAGCCCCTGTTCGCAATCGAGCGTTGCCGCACACCGACTTCCGACTGTGCCAGTGCCGGGCGGAATCGGGGACACCACGGGCGCGCCACCCTCCCCTCCCGCGTTCGAGCCCACATCGCCGCCACTGGCCCCGCCTCCGCCTGCTCCGCCGTCGAAGCTCTCCCCGCCCGCCGAGCGCTCACCATCCCCCGCTACGCCATTCGAGCTCTCACCGCCCGCCGGGCTCTCGCCACCCGTCGAGCTCTGCCCGCCTGCCACCGTCGACCGCCCCGCAGCGCCAGGGCCCGATTCCTGCCCTGCTTGTCCAGCACTCACGTCCGCGGTACCGCCGTCCTGTCGTCCCCCGCAGGCGCCCGCCAACCCCATCCCGAGCAACGCCACGCCAGCAACCCGAGGCAACCTGAATCTCAGCATGAACGCTCCCAAGCCTCGATGATTCCTCAAGCTCACCGCCGCTCCAAGAACAATCTGGCGATATATGACTAGCTCAGGGATGGGCCCCCCAAGCGCAGGCTTGCAAGCGGCGCCGGACGAGGGCGGAGCAGTTTCGGCAGCGGGCCCATTCGAAGACTACTTGTCTGCGTGGCACTCGAAGGTGGGAGCGAACTCGATCTTGTACTTTTTCCACAGGGCCTGCACGGCTGCGCTGCGTCTTTGTGCGACGGTCGCGTCGATCCAATCTCGCCGTATGGAATCGCGCTGTGTCTCGAACGCTGCGTGTAGCGTTGGCGTCAGCGCGTTCAGGCGCATAGCTCGCCAGCCGTCTTGAGCACGGAGCGGCAGCCATTTCCCGAGTTCAGACTTCGCTAGCGCCTGTGCCACCTCCGCCCCGTAGGTCTGCACCAGGTTCGACTCGGGCCGGGCTTTGAATACGCGCAGACTGGCTCGCGCGTCGGGCGGCGCGCCGCTGTTCAGCCGCTCGACCAAGGCTCGCACGTCAGCTTCGGAGCTCGGACCCGAGAGCGCGGCGTCCTCGAAAT
>JAYUYU010000911.1:0-3292 GCA_043752365.1 Myxococcales bacterium
GGCATGCCGGGCTGCCGCATCAACAGCTGCCCTTCACGGTCGTGCGAGGCGACTTGCGATGGCGGACGGGGCTTGAAGCTACCGTCGTCGACTTCGCGCGAAACGGTCTTCCAAATTTGCTGTTCGCGCTCGACGCGGATGATGTGCTTTTCGGCCTTGCCGCCGGTGCCGACGGTGGTGACCCGCGACACCGCTCGCAGGGGATCGCGCTCGAGCAGTTCGGCGCTGGCCAGCACGCTGCCGCGCAGCTCGGCAGCCTTGGCGGCGCACTTGGGGTCGGCGTCGCAGGCCTTTTGCTGCTGCTTGACCTGTTCGACCATCGATCCTTTGGCAAGCTCCATCGCTCCGCCCCAACGCTTGGTCGCCCAGCGCAGCTCGAACTCCAGCGCCGCGTCCTTCGGATCACGGGCGAGGTCTACGAGCTCGACCCGACGAGGGTCGCGCGTCTCTTTCGGCGGGTGGTAGTTGCAGCCACCGCGCGCGAAGATCCACATGCACATGGTCATGATGCCGACCACGGCAAGCATGCCCAGCGTCTGTTTGCTGGGCGAGTCGATTTCCTCCTCCGTCATGGGCGGTGGAGGGGGCTTGGCCTTCTTTTTCTTCTTCTTCGGCGCTGCGGACGGGGAACGCGCAGGCTCCGCCTCGGACGGCTCGCTGGCCGCGACAGGTTCTTGGGGCCCTTCAGCGCTCGACATGCCGGCTTCGGGTAGCAAGGCTTCAGGTTTTCCGCAACCGGCCCCGCCACCGACCGACGGGTCTGCATGAATCGGTCGTGGATTCTCGCTGGTATCGCCCTAAGTTCGCTGGCTTGTTCGGGAGCGGCTCCCCTGCCGGCGAAGGCCATTGCACTGAACCGCGCAGGCGCCGAAGCCCTGGCGCTGGGTGACCTGGAGACAGCCGACGCCCGGCTCAACCTGGCGCTCGAGTACAGCCCCCGCTTCGTGGAGGCGCTCGTGAATCAAGGCTTGGTGGAGCTGCAGCGGGGCAATTTCGAGCGCGCTTCGGAGTTGCTGCGCCGCGCGCGACGCCTGAACGCCGACGTCGCGCAGCCGCATCACGCCCTGGCCATCTTGGCCGAGCGCCAAGCGCGCCCAGACCAAGCTTCGCGGCACTATTACGACGCCTTGGCGGTCGACCCCGGCTTCGCGCCAGCGCGGGCCAACCTGGCGCGCTTGTTGTTCGACGCCGGCATGCTCGAGGAAGCACTCGTGCAGTTCAAGCGCCTGAGCGAGGTTGCACCCGATTCGCCCGAGGCCGCGCAGGGCCTCGCCGAAACGCTGCTGCGCCTGGGGCGCATCGACGAAGCCGAGGCGATCACGCGGGCTGCCCGCGAGCGCTTTCCCGACTCGGCCGAGCTCACCGTGCTAGCCGCTCGCAGCTTGCTGCGCCAAGGCAAGCTGGCGCGCGCCATCGAGCTGCTGTCGCCGCTCGGCTATGGGCGCGACGAGGTCGCCGCGAACGCGCTGGGTTGGCTGGCCACGGCCGAGCTGCTGCGCGGGCGGCCGCAGCTCGCAGTCGGCGCCGCCAAGCGCGCGCTCGAGCTCGAACCCAGCTCACCCGTCGCGACCTACGCCATGGCGGAAGCCCTCGAAGCGCTCGGCGATCCGTCGGCCATTGCTTGGCAGCGGCGCGCCCGTCAGCGTCGCTAGCGCGACAAGCCGCGGGGAAAGCTCTATGCTGCGCGCGTTTGCCGAGCTTGACCGCCGAAAGCGCCTTTCCGAAGGCCCTGCTAGTGCCCCGTTCGCTCGTCCGCCTTTGCCAAGGCGCGCAGCGCAAGCTGTGGGGCCTGCGCCTCGGGCGGCTGTACGGCTTTGGCGTTGGGTTCAGCTACGCCATCATGGTCTTCATGGGGCCGGAATCGCCGGCAACGTCGACCAGGTTGTGGGCGCGCGCTTTGGCAACCGCGTCGTGGGTCGCGGGCGTCGGAGCCTTGTCGCTGGCGACCGAGCTCGCAGCGCGTGACGCGGCGCTCGGGCTGACGGGCCTGGCGCGGCTGCGCGGCTTCGGAGAGACCCAACTCGAGCGCGCGCGCGTCGTCGCTGGCGCCATGCGTTTAACGACGACCGTGCTGGTGCCCGGGCTCATCTTGGCGCTGGCGACGCTGCTGCGTTTCCGCACCCTGCACGGCTCTGCGACCGCACTGGCGCTCGCGCTGCTGAGCGTGCCGTATGCGGCGCTGGTCGGTGGCTCGCTGGCTGTTTTGGCGCGCGCCTGCAGCGGCTGGCTGCCGGGACGCGGGCGGCTGTTGCTGCTGGCGTTGGTGCTGGGCCCGTGGCTGTTCGGTTCGGCGTTGGGGGCGCCGGTTCCCAGCCTGCCAGCCGCGTTCGCTTGGTTGCTCGATCACCTGACTAGGAGCCTGCGCTGATGCGCGCGCAACTGCTCGGCGCGGCACTGGGGCAATTGCGCGGGGCCGACCTCGATCTAGCGCCCGGGCGCTACGTGGCGTTGGCGAACGAACCCGAACCACTGGGCTGCTTGGTGGCAGTGTTGGCGGGTCGCGAGCCGCCCCGCAGCGGGCTCGTGCTGCTCGATGGCGCCGCGCCCACCAGCCACCCCGAAGCGCGCCGCAAGCTCGCCGCGCTGTTCAGCGATGAAGCCCTGCCACCAGCCAAAACGGTGCAGGCAAGTGTCGCCAAGGCGCTCGCAGCGCGGGGCAGCGCCAACGCTGCTGCGGGCGTGCTGGCCGACGCCGGCCTAGCAGGTTTGGCCGACCTGGCCGTGAACGCGCTTTGCCCGCGCGAGACACGCAGCGTCGCGCTGGCGCTGGCGCTGGCCCACGATACCGCCGCGCTCTTCGCGCTGTACGAGCCGCTGACCACGCTCGTCCCAGCCTCGTTCGTGCTCGAGCGGCTGGACCAGCACACCAGCAGGGGCGCGCTGGTGCTCACCACGACGACCAGCACCGCAGACGCGACCGTGCTCGGTGGCAAGTGGCTGTGCTTGGAGCTCGGACGGCTACGCTCCACAGAAGCCAGCACGCCGCGGCTGGGCGCGGGTCCCTGGCAGCAAGTCTTGGTCGAGACGAGCGACGCGCGCGCACTTTCGCAGCTGCTGCAAGCGTCGCCTCACGGCTTGACGACGGAGCTGGGCGCCGCCCCGGGTTCGCTCAAAGTCACGGGCCCGGCGCTCGACGTCACCGTGCACGAGCTGATCGCGCTGGCACGCCAACACCAGCTCGAGCTGCGCCGCATCGAAGCCGCCGTGCCACCCGTGGAGGCGTTGTTGGCTGCGCGCGCAGGCTTTGCGCGCGGCGCCTACGAGGCCTCACGCAACGCCGCGCTGGGCGGCC
>JAYUYU010000912.1:0-3285 GCA_043752365.1 Myxococcales bacterium
CACGCGCCGCGCTTCCAGCGCCAACAGGTAGCCGGGCATGAGCGCCAGCTCCAGCACCTCGCCCGCAGAATGGCGGTTGGGGCTGGCTTCGAACAGCGACGCCGATCGCAGGGCGTGGCCCGTGTCCGAGACGAACCAAATGCCCACCCGTTCGACCGCCAGCGCTTGAGCGCTGGCTTTGCAGGCTTGTTCGAGCGCTCGGGTCAGTTCCCCGACGTCGCGCAGCGTAATGCGCGACAAGCCCAGGCGTGTGGCCTCGAACAGCGAGCTGGTGGCGGATCCCTCGGTCACGGGTCAAACCTTACTCCCGAGCATACCAGGCCGGGCGGGGCGGGTGTCAGGCTGCATTTCGCGATTCTTCTGATCCGCGTTAAATTCCCGCGCGTGGACTCCGTGGAGCAAGGCTCGGTCTCGGTAGCGCCAAAGTCGCGCTACGACTCCACGCGCGTCTTTCCGCGCGAGAGCCTGAAGAATCGCTTCGTGTGGTTGACCCTCGCGCTGGGGCTGGTCTGCACGGTGGCTTGGTCGGTGGTGGCCGCCCGCAATGCTCGCGAAGCCGTGCGGCTTGCTTTCGAAGAGCGCTCGCGCATAGCGGCCGAGCACGTGGAGCAGAGCTTTCGAGCGCCGCTGGAGGCGCTCTACGGCATTCACGCGCTGGGTTGCTCGCTGCCCGACGTGGACCAGCGCCGCTTCGAGCTGTTCGCCGGCAAGCTGATGGAGCGCTACCCGAGCTTGGCCGCGCTCGAGCTGTTCGACGTGGTGCGCGCGGAAGAACGCGACGCTTTCGAACGGCGCATGACTGCACAGCTTGGCTACGGCTTTGCGTTTCGGGAGCCGTCGAGTGCTCCGCCGCACCAAATGGTGGTCGCCCAGCGGCGCGACCGCCACGTCGTGCTCACGCGGCTACTGCCGTTTCACAGCCAGCTGCTGGGCCTAGACCTCACGTTCGACCCGCTACGTCGCGAGCAAATTGCCACGGCCTCCCTCGCCGGCGCTCCAACCGTCACCGGCAAATTTCGACTCGTAGAAGATGCGGAGGGTGTTTTCAGTCGCGGTGTACGATCCGCTGTACGCCGACGCCGAGGTGCCGGCCGACCCTGCCGCGCGCGACCAGCAGCTGCGCGGCTTTGCGGTCGCGCTGTATCGCTTGGCACCGCTGATGAACGCTGCTTTGGTCGGCACGACGCTGGAGCCCAGCGCGGTGGCGCTCGTCGACCTGGCACCCGGCTTGTCCCAGGCTGACGCCTTGCTTTTCGGCAAAGCGTCGGCGCTCGAGCCGCGCGAGCTCACCTTTCGTAGGGAGCTCCATTTCGCCGGGAAGGCGTGGGCGCTCGTCACGTCGCGCGCTGCACCGCCCACCCTCGTGGCCGCCGCCCCAAGCCTCGTCGTGGGCGGCATTGGTAGCGTTCTGATGGCGCTTTTGGTGGGGCTTTTCGTGTCCCTGCGCAAGTCGGGTCAACGCTTTCAGGACTTGGAAGCGCTGGGTCCCTACACGCTGCTGCGGGAGATCGGCGGTGGCGGCATGGGCCGTGTCTTCGAGGCACGCCACAGCCTGCTGCGACGCCGCGCGGCGATCAAAGTCATCGCGCAAGACAACGCTTCGGAGGAGCAGCTGCGTCGCTTCGACCTCGAAGCCAAGACGACCAGTGGTCTGTGTCACCCCAACACGGTCGTCGTGTTCGACTATGGCCGCACGCGGCGTGGCGACTTTTACTACGCCATGGAGTTCGTGAACGGCATCACGTTCGAGCGCCTGGTGCTAGAGCATGGTGCGCAGCCGGCGGCGCGCGTGCGCCACTTGCTGGTGCAAGCTTGCGGAGCGTTGTCGGAGGCTCACGGGCATGGGCTCGTGCACCGCGACGTCAAGCCTGGCAATTTGATGCTGGGCGTGAACGGCGGGATCTTCGACTTCGTCAAGGTGCTCGACTTTGGTTTGGTACGGGTCACGCGCGGCGTAGAAGCGGGTAAGTCCAGCGCAGCTACCCTGCTGGGCACGCCGGGCTACATGGCTCCAGAGGCCTTCGCGACTTCACGGTCCAGCCCGCGCGCCGACCTGTACGGTTTGGCCTGCGTGGCGTACTTTCTGCTCAGCGGGCACGCGCCATTTTCGGCCAAAACGGAGGCCGGTATCGCCATGCTGCACCTCACGCAAATGCCCGCGTCCTTGAAGGGTCGCGGTCGCGGCGACCTCACGCCCGCGTTCGAAGGAGTCGTCCTGCGCTGCCTCGCCAAGAACCCCGACGACCGCTCCGCGAGCGCGGCGCAGCTCATGCGCGCGCTCGCGGAGCTCGACCTGCCAGCTTGGACCCAAGCCGAAGCCGCTTCATTTTGGGCCGAGCACGCCGCCGCCGAAGACGCAAAAGCGGAGCCGCGGCCGCCTGCCAACGGCGCCGTGCGTAGCTGACAGCCGGCGTTCCGCGAGCCCCTCGCGCGGCGCAAAACCCTGTCGCGATCGCGACAAACATTCCCCAATGATTTCACGGGCCCTCACGAAGGAAATGACGTTGTCGCAAGCACGACAAGCTCAAGACCCCCGAAGAGGCGTCGGCGTCGGCGTCGGCGTCGGCGTCGGTGCCGCGTGCAACTCGTGTCGTCGTCTCGTCTGGATGTCGTCGTCTCGTCTGGATGTCGTCGTCTCGTCTGGATGTCGTCGTCTCGTCTAGATGTCGTCGGGGCACGACGTGGGTGATCTCCGCAACTGCTCTGTCTCGTTCCGCTCCAGCAGAGCGGAACGACATGGTCGGGGCCGTGGCAGGCTCGCGGTTCTTGGCGGCGCCGACGCAAGCTCGATGGCGGCCATGCCGCCTTCAAGCTCGTTTAGCCTGCACGGCGGGCGGACAGGGAGAAGCGTGGGGGATGTCGTGATTGCGACAACGTCAGACCGGGAGAAGCCGAGCGCGAAATCATTGGGGAATGCTTGTCGCGATCGCGACATGGATTGCGGCGAGCAAGACCCATGCGCCGCTGGAGTGGAAAGTCGACCGGCCGGGTGAAGTTGGCGAAGCCGGGCGGTGTTGCCCGCTGGCTTTGGGCGAGGCTTGCGAGGTCGGGAGTTGCTTTGCGAGCTCCGGGCCGGGCGCTACAGCCAGCCGTGTGCCTTGGCGACGGCTTGGATTTCCGGCAGGCGGGCGGCAAGCTCGTCGTTGTCTTTGACGGGCAGGAAGCGCGAGTGGTCACCCGTGCGCGGGAGCTGCAAGTACTGGGTGGGAAGCGCGGACGTGACCTCGTTCACCAAGCGCTCGAATTGAATCACGCTATGGCCTTCGACCTTTTTCGTCACCGTGA
>JAYUYU010000913.1:0-39257 GCA_043752365.1 Myxococcales bacterium
GCCGAAAAAGTTGACGCCTCTCCCCCTCGCACGTGCGTGTTCATTCCACTTTTACTGCAACACGCGTCCGGAACACTTGAGTCTTTGGCGCGTTCGCGGGCATGATGCGCCTCCATTTGGGCTAACCTCTGATCCGCGTCATCGGCCCATGCAACCAACGCGGTGATGAGACGAAACGGCGCCCGCAGGGACAGCTGGAACACCTTCGGGACCGACGGCAAACAGGCCACATTGATGCGATCGCTCAGCGTCCTCGTTCGAACCCTCTTGGACTTGACGGTCCTGTCTCTGGCCTATTTCGGCGCCTTCTTCCTGCGTTTCGACGGTGCTCCGCCGCTGCAAATGCTGAAGCTGCTGATGTTCACCTGGCCCTACGTGGTCGGCTTCGAGCTTTTGGTACTCTACGTCTTTGCCGTGCCGTACTTCGCCTGGCGCTACGTGAGCCTGCGCGAAGCCCAGCGCGTGCTCTGGGCGACGGGCCTATTTACGGTCGTGCTGGTGCTCGTGCGGCTGGTTTCCGCGCGCTTCGTCGAGGAGTTCTACTACGCGGACTACGCGCTGGTTCCCTTGGGCGTGATTGCCGCCAACGCGGTGCTGGCGTTCTTGGGGGTGACAGGCGTTCGCTTTGCCAAGCGCCTGATGGTCGAGCGTTCGAAGAGCCGTGGCCTGCGAACCAGCTCGGTGCCGCGCATTCCGACGCTGCTACTCGGCGCAGGCCAAGCAGGGGTAATGGTCGCCAAAGAGATCGGCGGGCGGCCCGACCTGGGCATCGAACCCGTCGGGTTCTTGGACGACGACCCCGCCAAGCTCGGCGCAATCGTGCACGGCGTCCGCGTGCTCGGCAAAACCACCGAGCTCGAAGAGATCACGCGCGTCACGGGTGCCCGCCAAGCCATCATCACCATCGCCAACGCCACCGGCGGTGACGTCAGAAATCTAGCGCGCCTGTGCGAGGCCGCCGATATCCAAGTCAAAATCATCCCGGGCATCTACGAGCTCCTCGACGGCAAGGTGAACCTGACGCGCATTCGCGACGTGTCGATCGAAGATCTGCTGGGACGCGCGGCCGTCACCCTCGATCTCGAGCAGCTCAGCACGTTCATCAAAGGCAAGCGCGTGCTGATCACGGGCGCCGGCGGTTCCATCGGCTCCGAGCTGTGTCGCCAGGTGTCGCGCTTCGAGCCCGCCAGTCTGGCGCTGGTCGAGCAAACCGAATTCAACCTATTCACGATTCACCAAGAGCTTCTCGCGAGCTATCCACGGCTCGACTTTCAGCCGCTCATTTGCGACGTGTGCGACAGCGCCCGCTTGGAGGACATCTTCGACGCGCAACGGCCGCAGCTGGTGTTCCACGCCGCAGCCCACAAGCACGTGCCGATGATGGAGTGGAACCCCGGTGAAGCCATCAAGAACAACGTATTTGGCACGAAGAAGGTAGCTGACGCCGCGCACCGGCACGGCTCGGAGGCCTTCGTCTTGATCAGCACGGACAAGGCCGTCAATCCGACGTCGATCATGGGCGCTACCAAGCGCGCGGCCGAGATGTACGTGCAGGCGCTGTCACAGACCTCGAGCACGAAGTTCGTTGCCGTTCGCTTCGGCAACGTGCTCGGCTCGACCGGCTCGGTGGTACCGATCTTCAAGGCCCAGATCGCCGCAGGCGGCCCGGTCACCATTACGGACCCGGACATGAAGCGTCACTTCATGACTATTCCGGAGGCCAGCCAGCTCGTCATTCAGGCGGCCGCTATCGGCAACAACGGCGAGATCATGCTGCTCGACATGGGCGAGCCCGTACGCATCGCCGACTTGGCCGAGGAGCTGATCAGGCTGAGTGGCCTACAGCCGGGGCGCGACATCGAAATCGTCTACACCGGTGTCAGGCCTGGCGAGAAGCTGCTGGAAGAGCTCTCGTTCGACGCCGAGCGCATGAGCAAGACCCGCCACGAAAAGGTATTCGTCGGCAACTTGCGGCCGTGTGATCTGAAAGAGGTTTCGGGCAAGCTCGAGGTGCTGAGCGGTTTCACGAACTCGTCCTCGCGTAGCGAAGTGCGCAATGCGCTGCGCGCGTTGGTGATCGAGATGCGCGAGCCCGTCGACGAGCGTCGTGCCATTGCCGGCGCAGCCAAATCGGCCGAGCCCATCTCGGTCGGAAGCGAAACGTTCACTACCGCGCCCGCGGAGTAGGTCCGGGCAGACTCGCTCTCCCCGCCTCTCAACGACATGTGCGGCATTGCAGGCTTCTGGCTTCGGCAGGCGATCAGCGGCGACGCTGCGCAAACGCGCCTGACCGCGATGACCAACGCCCTGCAGCACCGCGGCCCCGACGCCAACGGCGCCTGGTACGAAGCCGCGGCGGGCGTGGGACTGGGCCACCGCCGCCTCGCGATCGTCGACCTTTCTCCCGATGGGCTGCAACCCATGCGCTCGGTGAGTGGGCGCTACACCATCTCGTTCAACGGCGAGGTTTACAATTTCGGCGAGCTCCGGCGTGAGCTCGAGCAAGCTGGCCAGCTGCGCGCTGGCTTTCGCGGACATTCGGACACGGAGGTCATGCTCGCGGCCATCGAGGCGCTGGGACTCGAGGCTGCAGTCCGGCGCTTCGTCGGCATGTTCGCTTTCGCGTTGTGGGATGCCGAAACGCACTGCCTGCATCTGGTGCGCGACCGCCTGGGGATCAAGCCGCTGTACGTCGGCCACACGCCCAGCGGTCTATTGTTCGCGTCCGAACTCAAGGCGCTGACGACCGTCCCCGATTTCGACCAGCGCTTGGATTTGGACGCGCTAGCGCTGTACGCCGAGCGCTCCTGCGTGCCCGCTCCTTTCTGCATCTACCGCCAGGCGCAGAAGCTCTTGCCCGGCACCATCACTACGTTTCGCTCGGCGAGCCGCGACGCGACGTCGACGACTTACTGGTCTGCGACGGACGTGGCCGAGCGCGGGTTGCGCGAGCCATTTCAGGGCAGCGAGCTCGAAGCCGTCAACGAGCTCGAGCGTCGCCTGCTGGAAGCCGTTCGCCTGCGGATGGTGGCGGACGTGCCGCTCGGGGCATTCCTGTCGGGCGGTGTCGATTCGTCGACGGTCGTCGCGCTGATGCAGGCCCAAAGCTCGCGTCGCGTTCGCACCTTCTCCATCGGCAACGAGACGACGGCCTACGACGAGTCGGCCTCGGCCCAAGCCGTCGCGGATCATCTGGGCACCGAGCACACCGCGGTGGTGGCCACGGGCGCGGAGGCGCTCGACGTGGTGCCGATGCTCCCGCAGATGTTCGATGAGCCATTCGCGGATCCGTCTCAAATCCCGACCTTCCTCGTGTCGCGACTCGCGCGGGCCCACGTCACCGTCGCGCTCTCGGGAGACGGCGGGGACGAGCTCTTGGGCGGCTACAACCGCCACCTGTGGGGACCTCGAGTGTGGCGAGGCATCTCGCACGTGCCGCTCGCAGCTCGCCGAGCCATTGGCGGTTGGTTGACTCGGCTCGACCCTGCTCAATGGGACGCTGTCTTCGCCCGCCTTGCCTTCTTGCCGCGTGTCCGCCTACCAGGACACCAGGTGCACAAACTGGCGCGCCTGCTCGACGTCGGCTCGTCTCAAGAGCTGTACCGCAGGCTCTGTTCGCAGTGGAGCCCGGACATCGTGCACGGCGCGAGCCCGCGAGCGACTCCTCCGGCTCTGCTCTCGGATGCGGGAGCGCAGATGATGCTGGCCGACACGCTGACGTACCTGCCGGACGACATCTTGACCAAAGTCGATCGCGCAAGCATGGCCGTCGCGCTCGAAGCGCGCGTGCCGCTACTGGATCATCGAGTCGTCGAGCTGACGTGGCAGCTGCCGCAGCGGCTGAAGATTCGAGACGGCCAGGGCAAATGGGCCCTCCGTCAAATCTTGCAGCGCTATGTGCCCAAACAGCTCGTTGAGCGGCCCAAGATGGGCTTTGCCATTCCGGTCGGCGACTGGCTCCGTGGACCCCTGCGCCCCTGGGCCGAGGATTTGCTCGCGCCCGAGCGCATGAAGCAGGAGGGTTTGCTCGACGTGGCCGCCATCCAACGCTGCTGGAGCCAGCATCTTTCCGGCAGGGGCAGCTGGGGTTATCACCTGTGGAGCATCGTGGTTTTTCAGCAATGGCTACGCAGCCGGCCCTCGGCGCCCAGCACCTGACACCGTATGACACCTGAGCGGATCACCGTCGTCTACATCGTATTTTCCGCCGTGCACGCGGGCGCCGAGATGGTCTTGCTCGAGCTCGTCACCGGCCTCGATCGCGCGAAGTACAACCCAGTCGTGATCACGCTGGCTGGGTCGGGGCCACTGGCGGCGAACTTTCGCGACATCGGCGTGGAGATTCACCACCTGGGTATGACGCGTGCCGCCCAGGCGCCGTGGGTCTTGCTGAAAGCGCGCCGGCTGGTGCGGCGGCTCCGCCCGAGCATCGTGCACGGTGTGCTCTTCTACGGAGACCTGACGGCGCGCTTGCTCCGCCTGTTCGGCGCCACGCCGCACGTCGTGAGCGCAGTGCACAGCACCTACGTCGGCGGGCGTTGGCCCGAGCTGGCCATGCGCCTGACCGACGGATTGACCGATGCGGTCACGGCCGTAAGCCGCACGGTGGCCGAAGCTCAAATCGCCCACAAAAGCATCGTGCCGCGGAAGGTGTCGATCATCGAAAACGGCATCAATTTCGAACGCTTCCGCGCGCCGTCCAGCGACGAGTTCGACACCCTGAAACGCGCTCTTGGCATCCAGCCCGACGACCGTGTCGCGTTGTGCGTCGGGCGCCTGGCGCCCGAGAAGAACCACGCGCTGCTGCTCAGGGTGTTCGCACGGGTCGCGGAACGTGTGCCAAAGGCCAAGCTACTCTTGGTTGGCTCGGGTGATTTGGAGGACTCGCTGCGCGCGCAGGCGGCCGAGCTGAGGCTCGGCCAGCGCGTGGTGTTCGCGGGGCAGCTGTCACCGGTTGGGCCGGTCTTCTTCACGGCCGAGCTGTTCGTGTTGGCCTCATGGTTGGAGGGTCTGCCCATGGTGGTGCTCGAGGCGATGGCAGCCGGTTGCCCGATGGTGCTCACGGCGGTCGGAGGCATTCCCGAGGTCGTACAAGACGGCCGCACCGGCTTGCTGGTACCGCCGAACGATGAAGCCGCGCTTGAAGCGGCCTTGCTGCGCATGTTCGAGGCGCCCCCAGAGCAGAAGCAGCTGTGGGCAATGGCCGCGCGCGAAGAGGCCAAGCGTCGCTTCAGCATGGAACGCATGGTCGAGCGCACGCAAGCCGTGTACGAGCACATTCTGCGCCCGGATGCTCAGCCCTCGGACGTCTATTTGGCCGACTTGTATCCGACCGCACACCAGTAGGGCGGCTCCGAAGAGAATTCGATTCTCTCCAGGCCAGCCTGCGTCATCATTTCGCCAATTTGGACGGCCGTGAAGCGCTGCTCCAGCTGCGTGCCCAAACGGTCGAGCGCATCGGTTCGCATCGAGTAGAAACTCGAAGAACGATACGCGTACAGCGGCAGCTGTTCGGCGGGCGCTCCCAGGCGTTCAGCGACGCGCGCGGCGCGCGCCAAAGGCCAGTACACCGACCCCGCCAACACATCCGCAGCGATCACTCTCGCGCGATCGGGCAGCACCGACATGACTCGGCGCAGGCCGTCACTGGCGCGCCAAAGGCCGCGATACCAAAGCGGCCGATTCTCGAGCGCGTAGTAGAGGTAGAGCAGCAGCGGCGCGCCGTGCTTCAGCTTGGCCACGGCAGCCTTGATCCCCTGCTGCGTGTCCGGCACGTGGTGTAGGACACCCAGCGAGTAGCCGAAGTCCGCGGACCCATCGTCCAAGGGCATGCTGTCGACGCTGGCGTGATGCAGCGTGCAGTTGCGCAGCCCAGCGAGGTTGCGCTCGGCGACTGCCAAAGCGGCAGCGCTGGCGTCGATGCAGTGGAGTCGGCCTACCCTGGGCGCCACGAGCTTCGCCCAGCGTCCGCTGCCACAACCCAGGTCGAACCCGACCGCGTCGGCGGGGAGCGACGCCCAAGGGAATACCCGAAAATATCCTTCAAAAAGCCGCGAAATTTCGGCATTCGACAGCTGGCTCTGATCGAATCGGCTCCACTCCACTCCGAAGCCATGAACGGTCGATTCGTCGAGATTTGCCATCGGTTCCTTGGTTGCCAGCCCGGGGCACAGGGTTCTATCGCCGGCAGCACCTTGGCGGCGACTTTTTTCGCCTAGGGCGACGAACCTATTCCAGCCGCGGGCGCCGGAAATTCGGCCCCCCGGCCCGCCATTCAGGCTGGGGACGCGTGACAGGCCGCAGCGCTGGTCGCTTGGTCCGCAGTCTTGCTAAACAGGCAGCCGACATGAGCTCTGCGATCGCTTACCGACCCGACGTCGACGGCCTGCGAGCCGTCGCGGTCTTGAGCGTGATCCTCTGTCATTTTGGGGTGCCGCACTTTGCTGGCGGCTACGTGGGCGTGGACGTGTTCTTCGTGATCTCCGGTTTTCTGATCACGAGCATCGTGCTGCGGGACCTCGCCCAAGGAACCTTCACGATCGCCAAGTTTTACGAACGGCGCGCGCGTCGCATTTTGCCGGCGTTCGTGCTGGTCGCGGCAGCTTCTGCGCTCGCGTGCCTCGGACTCTTCTTGCCCCAGGACCTGCTGGCCTTCGGCAAGAGCTTGCTCGCCTCTGCCCTGTTCAGCACGAACCTGCTCTTCTGGCAAGAGGGCGGATACTTCGCGGCCCCGAGCGAGCTGAAGCCCCTGCTGCACACTTGGTCGCTGTCCATCGAAGAGCAGTTTTACGTCTTCTTTCCGCTGTTGCTCAGCGTCATGAGTCGGTCCGCAGCACGCTACTCGAGGGCGGCGCTGGCTTTGCTGCTCGTCCTCTCGCTGGGGTTGTGTGTCTGGGCCACGGGGCGGCGCGAGTTTGCCTTCTACCTCTTGCCCAGTCGCGCCTGGGAACTCATGACAGGAGCGCTCTTGGCCGTCGCTGGAAGCGCGCAGCACACCAGCCCTCGGCTTCGCGCCGTCATCGGCAGCGCTGGGTTGCTCGCCGTGCTTTCGTGCGCGGTCGCCTATTCGAATCGAACGCTCTTTCCGGGCCTTGCCGCTGTGGTGCCCTGTCTCGGCGCCGCCGCTATCATCTTCTCTGGCCCTGAGCACGGACCAGCCGGACACCTGCTCACGACTCGGCCCGTGGTGTTCGTGGGCAAGATCTCGTATTCCCTGTACCTCTGGCACTGGCCGCTGCTCGTCTTGGCCAAGTACTACGCGGCGCGACGCTTGGCAGGATTCGAGATCATTGGACTGCTCGTCGCTACTTTCGCCCTCGCGATTTTGAGTTGGCGCTTCGTGGAGACCCCTTTCCGACGCGGAACCCCTGGCGGCAGGACGACCGCCCGCGTGTTGATCGTCGCGGCGCTCAGCTTGGTCGGTATCGCCGCGCTAGGGGGCGTGCTCGTCGCCGGTCACGGCCTGCCTGGTCGGGTTCCCGAGCACATTCTGGCGCTAGCGCAGGTGCAAGCCGAGCGCGATCGCGCCAAACCGGCCTGCGTCGAACGCATCCTTGCCGGACCCGCTCCAGCGCCCCCCGAGTGTCGACTCGGCGCGATCGCGCTACGACCCAGCTTTGCGCTGTGGGGCGATTCGCACGCGGCCGCCGTGTCGGGCGGGCTCTCCAGCCTAGCCCGCAGCGCCGACCGCGCGGGCGTGCTGCTCAGCAAGGTGGGCTGCCCGCCGCTCATCGATACGGAGATTGCGCGAGGCTTCGGCGCCCACACCGATTGCCGAGCATTTGCGGCGCGCGTGCTCCAATACCTCGAGGCCAACGACTCGATTCAGAAGGTGATCATCGTGGGGCGCTGGTCGGTCTACGTCCAAGGCCAGCTTGGCGCCGACGGCGACGCCTTGTTGGGAGCCGATCCGCTCCTTTTGAACGCGCAGCGGACCGTCACCACCGCTGCGGAACGCGCTGCCATCCTGGAAGCGGCCTTGCGACGAACGGTTGGGCGGTTGCGGGCCAAGGGCAAGAGCGTCTACCTGAGTGATCCGGTGCCTGAAATTGGCTGGGACGTTCCCAGCACCCTGGCGCGCATCGCGTGGTTTCACGCCGCAGCGCCCAACGATGGGCCATCCAAAGCCAGCTATCTGGAGCGCAATCGCTGGGCGCTGGAGGTGATCGGCTCGCTGGAGCGTGAGCGCCTCCTCACTCGGCTGTCGCCCCAAGCCCTCTTGTGCTCCGCCGAACGCTGCAGCGTGCGCGAAGGCAGCAGTGTCTTCTACGCCGACGGCGACCACGTTTCACGCGCTGGCGGTGAGAAGATCGCGCCAGCGTTCAGCGCGGCGTTCGCTGACTAGCGCGGCGCGGCGGTCGCGACTGCGCGCTTGGCTAGGGCCAGATACGACGCAACGGACGACTCCCAGCCGTGCTCGCGTCGGGCCACGTCCAGCGCGCGCGCGGCCAAGGCTTCGCGGCGCGCGCTGTCGCCCAGCAACGCCACCAAAGCTTCAGCCAGCGCCTGCGGGTCCTCGGGTGGCACCGACACGCCCAGGTCGCGCTCGGCCAGGTATGCGCCAGCTTCGGCCAAATGCGTGGTCACGATGGCGCGCCCGCACGCCATGTAGGTCATCACCTTGAGCGGAGAGCCGCGCATGCGCGCGCCGTAACGGCGCTTGTCGACCTCCGAATCGTCCACCGCATCGGTATTGTACGGGGCGACGCAGACGTCGGCGCAGGCCAGGTAGCGGACCACCACCTCTTCGCTTTGAAAGCCGGTCAAAGTAACGCACGAAGAGAGCTGCCGCGCTTCGATCAGCTGCAGCATACGCCGATGCTCGGGCCCGTCGCCGACGACTAGCAAGTGAAGGTTGGGCACGCGCTGACGGGCCAGCGCGACGGCCTCGAGCAGGTCCAGCACGCCCTGCCAAACCTGAAGCGCGCCCGCGAAGACGACGTAGCTGCGCTCCGGCGAAAGCCCAAGCTCACGACAGCTGGCAGCGCGCTCGAGCGGCCTGTAGATGTTGGTGTCCACGCCGTTGCCCACGACCGCGCTCACGAAGCCCGCGTGCGGGTGACGCCGGCGCAGCTCGAGCTCGATGGACTTGGTGACCGCGACGGCGCCGGCCGCCGCGCTCAGCACTGCCCTTTCCTCGGCCCCTTCTAACGTGGAAAGCAGCCCTCCGACGCCTCCGATGCGCCGCTCGTTGGTCAAGCTCGAGTTGACCTCGATCACCACCGGAACGCCGGCAGCTCTTGCGACCGCGATCGGCGCCAGCACGGATTTGAAATAGCGCGTGTAAACGAGATCCGTCCGTCCGCCAAGGAGGTGTCGGGCCAACCCGGCCGCGCACGCCAGCCCGAACGACACCGACTGAAGTCCCGTGCGCGCCAGCGTTGGCACGGCCACGAATTCAACCTTGTCACGCAGTTCTTCGGGACAAGTCAGGGCGAACAGCGTCACGCGCTCGGTCTGACACGCTAGCTCACGCAGCGCGCCCAGCACGTGGGCGACGTGCCCGGCGGGGAGCTGCAAATCGAACGGGGCAACGTACGCAACGCGCATGCCGTCAGTTGCCGTTCGCGCGATCCAATTCTTCGCGGGCGCACAGCACCAGCTCCAGCGACGCAAGCACGATCAGCGCGTCAGCGTGGTTGCGCAGGCGTCGGTCGTGGCGCTGCCAAATCCCGTCGAAGTCGACCCAGCCGCAAATGTCTCGACGCTTGAGGGCTTCGATCGCGTCACGCACGATGCCGCGCACGTCGGGGCTGGTGCGAATCGCCTCGTTGAAATCGTTATACTGGCTATTCGGCCAATTGACGGATGGCGCGAACTGATGAGCCAACTTGCGAGCGCGGTTCATCCAGAACGTGGCTTTCAACACCGGCTCGGGCGTATCGAAGCGATGTCCGATCCGGTTCTTCGAAGGCAGCTCGAAAAGGCGCGCGAAAGCCGCTCGTCCGATGTCGATCATCAGCTGAGTGTGAAGGCGAAAGCGATTGGGCACGCCGAACATGAAGTCCATCCACGGCGAGTTAATCAGCGGCGTCTTGTAGCGAAAACCCTTCCAAAGGACGTGTGCCACCGTGAACTTCGCCACGGCTTCGTCGAACAGCACTTGCTCGTCCCAGGTCAGTAGCTCGGACGCCTGCTTGCCACCCGCCATGTAGGGTACGAGTTCGTCGTCGGTCACGCGATGCAACCCGACGGAGGTCACCAACCGACGCTGCTTGAGGTGATTGCGCTTTGCTTCGAGCAGCGACGCAGCCGGCGGATCGTACAAGTAGCTGCCAGCGACCGCGTCACCGACGTAGCCCGACCAGAACAAGCCGCCGCCGAAGAGACGTTGAATCTCGCGCAGCGGCTGGTTGTAGAACAGGACGGCTTGGCAATCCTCCCGCTTGGCTACCTCGATCAAGTCATCGCGCTGGTAGGTGACGCGATTCATCGGGAAAGCGATGTGCCGCGTGCCCGCCTGCTTGGCGACCAAAGTGCCAATCTCGTAGTCGTAGCAGCCCGGGATCCCGTAGGTGTAGGTGCGGATGTTGCGAGCTTCGGTGTGCTCCAGCAATGCGCACAAAATCAGCCGGCTATCTAAGCCACCGCTGATGGGTAGCACGTGCTCGACTCCGCTTTCGAAGAGCCCGGCCATCGTCTCGCGAAGCTTGGCGATGCCTTGACGCAGCAGCTCCTCGCGCGGCACGTCCGCGTACAGCGCACGGTCGATGCGAGAGAAATCGATCGGGCAGCGCTGCTCTGAATACTCGATGAAGTACCCGAGCTTGAGGAATGATTCGATGCTGATCGAGCCGAGCGCGCCGGGAGCGGTCATGTTGCGGGGCGGGCGAGCATAGGCGGTCGCCAGGCTCGTGCCAAGCGAAGTCAAGCGCATCGCGCGACGCCTAAGGTTGCTCTGCGTCGTCGACCAATTGGCGCAAGCGATCGCGATCCTTAACCTGTTGGGCCGGCGCCGAGATGGGCGGAGTGGGAGCGCGGCCGGCTCGCTCGCGGGCGCGCTTGGCTTCGCCCACGAAACCGAGGCGGGTGGCGACCTTCGCCACTTTGTCCCAGGCTCCAGGCAACTCGCCTTCCTGCGCTGCGCGCGAGTACATCTTGAGTGCCTGCGCGTCGTCTCCGAGCGAATCGAACACCGAGCCGAGCCAGAACGCCGCCGGCGCGCAGCCCTTTTCGGTTTCGCAAGCAGCGCTCAGGTAGCTGGCCGCGCCTTCCGCCACCGCGGCCCTGTCGTGCGCGTCCTTGGCGAGGGTGACTTGCCAGCGGCGGCATTCCAAGCCCGGGCGAAAGCGAGCACAGTTTTGGGCCAGGTACCTACTGGCCTCGCCGAGACGCGACGAGAGCACCATGAGCCGGGCGGTGAAGATCGTGGGAGCCTCTTGGTTGCTATCACGGCTGGCAAGGTCGCGCGCAAGAGCGGCGACGCGCGCACGGCACGCCTCCGCGCCCGCCGCGTCGCAAGGCGACTTGCCTTCTTCGAGCGCACGCAGAAGGTCCTCCCCCAGAATCAAGCGTGGTCGAGCGAAACCACCGGGTTTCTGTATCGCGGCTTCGAGTAGCTCCAAACGCTCGGGCTGCGCCTCGGGCAATTGGGCTAATGCCGTCAGCAAGTTCGCGCCGCTCACGCCGTCGGGAGCTGCCCTGGCCAGATCCGCGGGCACGTGACTCGTTTGAAACGCCAACTGCACGGCAGGCCGCATCAGCATCTCCTCTCGCTCGATGGCTTGCCGAATCGACAAGAGGGCCTGGTTCTTCACGCCTGCCTTGCTCAACACCTCGGCCAACAGCAGGTACGGGCGCCCCGCCATGGGGTCGCGCTCGATGGCTCGCGACAGCCAAGGCAACGGATTCGTGCCCGAGACTCGCGCTCCCAGCGCTCCGACGAGGGGCAGAAATGGATCGGCCGGGTGCCGGTGGATCGCCTTGCGGAGCTGCTCGCGCAGCTCGGCTTGGGCGGCGGAAGCATCTTGCGAGCCGCTGGCCGGTAGGGCGCGGTACGCGTCCGCGACCGCACGACGATCACGAACCGGGGTATGGGTGCCCGCGAGCAACGCACATAACCACACCGCAGCGCCCGCCCCCGCCAGCGCAATGCCGGGCTTACGGATCCAAGCCAGCGCGCTCCGGCCCGGCTCCGCCTCCGTCGCGTCATGGCTTTCCGAGCCCGTGTTCGCGTGTGCCGTCAGCGCGCCAAGAAGAGCAAACAACGGCAGGGCCAGCGCGGTGACTTCAAGGCCCAAATCTAGGAGGTTTTGGAGCAACAGAGCCGCAGCGCCAACGCCTGCTGCCAGCGCGAGCGGGCTGCCCGCCAGGCCCAAGCGTGACGGTCGCAAGAACCAGCCAAAACCAGCCAGGGCGGCTAGAGACACCGGTACGCCCCACTCGCAGCACCATTGCATCACGAAATTCTCGGCAAACTGGTAGACGTGATGCCCCTGATCAGCGCGGTACGCCGGAAACGCGGTCTCGAACGCGCCGCGGCCGATGCCGAACCAAGGATGGTCGAGCACCAGCGGCTTGGTCCAGCTGATCAGCGCTAGCTTCTGCGTCCCCTCTTGCAGGAGGGCGTGCCACACGTCGCTATCGGCTCGCAGTGCGAACAGAGCCAAACCGCCGAGCAGCGAGGCACCCGCGATCCACTGCACGAGGACGGGCGTCGAGTAGCCATCGAAGCGTCTCACCTTCAAGGCAACAACGACGGCTAACGCGCCCAGCACCAACGCCGCCAACCCGGCGCGCGACCCTGTGGCGGCGCTGAGCCCCACCACGACGGCCACACCGATCCCAAGCGCCCAAGGTGGCAGCACGGGCCGGCGCGACACCATCAGACCGATGCCGCTGAACGCCCCAAGGTTGAGGTACCCGGCGAGGTTGTTCGCGTTCAACAGCGGCGCGGTCGAAATGACGGGCGCGGCGAAGACGGGCCGGTAAACGCCTAGAAATGCTTCCGCGCCGACGAGGCGGTGCCCGAGCGTGATGAGCGCGGCCAGGACGGAGGCGCCGAACACCAAACTGCACGCCCAGCGCAGATCACCCCCAGCGCTTACGCTAGTGGCTGCCAGGAACGCCGCGCCGTAGCTGAGCCACTTCAAGGCTTCGACCATCGACGCGCCCGGGTCGAGGGACAGGCTGGCCGTCGTGAGCTGCTCGCCAAACGGCTGCATTGCGGTCTGCCAGATGCTGGCGGTTTGGGGGTCGAGCCAGTGGACCAGGCCAATCGGCAGCGGCACCGCCTGCAGCGCGGTGTACCCGGCCAAAGCCAGCAGGAGCACGACGGGCGCGGGCAACCGGCCCTCAGCGTCATTGAGCAAGGCCAGAACCCCCGCGGCGATCGCAAGGGGCGTCACGCACAAGATGGCCCACACGTGAACGCTACCCAAAGCGAGTAGCGACGTGATGATGGACGCTGACAGGAGCCCAAACACCAAGCGCGACGAGCGCCAACCTGAAGCGTGTCGACCGGTTGTGCCGCGACGACGGCGGCGACGCGAGCGCCCCGGGCGCGACTGCAACTGCACTTCTGCCGGACGGGGATCAGCCCGACTGTCTGACGGATGTCCACTCATGGTCAGAGCCAACGCCGACGCTCGGAGGCTACAGCCCTCTAAGCGCCGGCAAACATGCCCGACTCTAACCGCTAAGCCTGGCGCGAGTCTTCAGGGGATAGTGACCGCGACCGGCGATAGGGCATCACCCGTCCCGCCGTTGCCCAACGCGCCCAGGCCGCCATAGCCCCAGCAGCTGGTCAGGTTGCCAGTGAGCAGGGCGCAAGCCATGGTCGACCCGGCGCTGACGGAGGTAGCCGTGCTGATGCCCGAGACGGCGGTGGGCACGAACTTGTCGACACCCGTTCCGTCGCCCACCTCACCCTCGACGTTGCGGCCCCAGCACTGCACCGTTTGGGCGGTCAAGCGTGCGCAGCTGAACACGAAACCAGCAGCGATCTCGGCGACGCCGCTGAGGCCCGGCACGGCTGCAGGGCTGGTCGTCGGCGTGGCACTGGCCACGCCATTGCCTAGCTGGCCGTAGGTGTTGTCGCCCCAGCACTGGACCGCACCACCGACGACCGCGCACACGTGCGAATCGCCCGAACCGAGCGATGTCACCCCGCTGGTGAGCCCGGGCACGGCCAGGGCGTCCTTGGTCTGCTCCGGCGTGCCCGCCGTTCCAAGCTGGCCGAGCGAATTGTCGCCCCAGCACTTGGCACCGCCAGAGACGATGGCGCAGGTGTGGAACCCGCCCGAGATCACCGCGGTAGCGCCGGTCGTTACACCAGCCGCTGCCGTTGGAACCAGCTGTTTGTTGTTAGCTGCGACGGTGCCCGTTTGCAGCGAGCTGTTGTTGCCCCAGCAGCTGATCCCGCCGCCGGTGCGCAGCGCGCAGGTGTGGTAGGTGCCGGCGCTGATGGCCACGGCGTCCGTCAGGCCCGACGCTACGACCGCCGTGGAGCTGGCTGTGGTCGTGTTGTTGCCAAGCTGCCCGTCCGAGTTTTCGCCCCAGCAACGCACCGTGTTGTTACTCAGCAAAGCGCAGCTATGATAGCCGCCGCTCGTCACCGCCACGACGGTGTTGAGTCCAGTCACGGTGACGGGCGTCGAAGACGAGGGCGAAGTCACGCCATTACCGAGCTGGCCAACGTCGTTAGCGCCCCAGCAGCGAGCGGTGCCGTCGTTCACCCTCGCGCACACGTGGTTGCCCAGCCCCGCATTCAGCTGTGAGATGTATTTCGCCGTCAGCTGATAGACGCTGACGACGCTGGATTCAGGCGAGCCAGTGCTACCGACGGAGCGCGCCTCTACGAATAGCGCGTAGGCCCCTACGGCAAAGGCACTGGTGTCCCAAACGTAGGTGGCTGCGCCGTAACCGCGAAGCAACGTGTAGCTAGGGTCACCAGACTGCTTGTAGCTGAAACGGTACTCAGCCGTGGCGCTACCCGAGCAGGTCGCGGCGCCGGTCAACGTCACTTGTGTGCCGACTGCCGAGGGGCTGACGGGGTTGGCAGCCAACGTCACCGTGCTGCAGGTATTACCGAGCGCGTAGCTGTTGATGGTCGCGGTCGTTTCGGCATTGCCGCTGTTGCCAGTTTGCCGGGCTTCCACCAAGACGTTGTAGATGCCCGAGGCGAGGCCAGTCGTGTTCCACGCCTGCATGGCCGCGCCGAACGTGCCGGCGCCGATGGTGATCCAAGTCGACGAGCCGTTGAGGCGGTAGGAGAAGCGGAATTGCGGCGAAGCGCAGGTTGCGCCACCTGTCAGGTTTACCGTCGTGCCGACGGGCTGTGGAGAAGCCGGCGAGGCACTGATGGTGGCGGAGCTACACACCGCCCCCAAGGAATACGAGCTGTACTTGAAGGACTCATAGGTCGAAGTGTTTCCGACCGCCCGTGCGTAGGCAATCAAACTGTACAAACCCGCCGGGAGCCCAGTCGTGTTCCAGGTCTGGGTGGATGCGCCGTAGGCGCCCACATAGACGTAGTTGGCACTGCCGGGGGCGCGGTAGGCAAAGCGGTACTCGGCCGTCCCGCCTGTACACGTGGCGGCCGCCGTCAACGAAATCGGCGTTCCGACGCCCTGCGGGCTAGCTGGCGTCGTCGTGAACGTGCTGGTGACGTTGCACACGTTGCCGATCTGGTAGTTCGGGTTCAGGTAGGCGACGGAGTCGAACGAGGAAGTGGTGCCAGCGGCGCGCGCGTACACCAAAACCTTGTAGCTACCGGAAGCGAGCCCGGTCGTGTTCCAGACTGTGGAGGCCCCGGCCGCGTAGGCGCGAATCTGCACGGGGGTGGAGGTGCCATCCTTGATGTAGACGAAACGGTACTCGGCCGTCTGCCCACCCGCGCACGTGGCCCCGGACGCGGTCAGCGTGACGTTCGTCCCGGCAGCCGAGGGACCAGCGGGTGTCCCGGCCAGCTTGACGCCGGTGCACAGGTTCTGACTCACCTCTCCAAGGTTTTCCTCGTCACCGGTCGCGCCGCAGCCCGACAGCAGCCCGGCAATGGCCAGAGCCATTACCGTGAGAAGAGCCTTGAAGGTCCCGTGTTTGGTCCAAGCTGTAGACATATTTTCCACTCAGTTCCGTTGGTTGCCGAAGGCGCGGGAGACTTTCACCCCCCCGCAGAATCCACGCCGGAATGCCCAAAAGATGGTGTCATGAGTCTAGGACGGCCGTCCAGCACCAACCCTGAAGGCCCGCCGGAGCCCCTCGCCTCAGTTCCGCTCTCAGCGCTGCGCTGAATTGGGCAACAATACGACTTTCAAGGTGGCCGCCAGGATGCCCAGATCACTCAGGAAAGACGCGCCCTCCAAATAGGCGCGATACATGCGCACCTTTTCCGGCAAGACCTCTTCGAGATAAGCCTTCTCCGGATCCGGCGCCCGGGCCAGGATGTCCTCTTCGTTGCGGAAACGAATCGTCGCAGGGTCGGTAATTCCGGGGCGAAAACGCTGCAGGAACGCGCGATCCTCCGAACTGTAGTGAGCGACATACTTTGCGACTTCGGGCCGCGGGCCAACCAGCGAAAGGTCGCCGCGCAGCACGTTGAGGAGCTCGGGCAGCTCATCCAGCTTGGTCTTTCGCAGTAGGCGCCCGACGCGTGTGATGCGGCTGTCGCCGTCGGCGGTTACCTGTAGGCCGGCGCCCCCCACCCTCATGGTGCGGAACTTCCAAAGTTCGAACGGCAGTCCACCGAGGCCGATGCGCTGTTGGCGGAACAGGATCGGCCCCGGCGACGACGCCTTCACCAAGGCGGCCGTCACGGCTAAAAGCGGCGCGCCAGCGACGAGCCCCACGGCCGACGCCGCGACATCGAAGCAGCGCTTGGCGAGCCGCTCACGCGCCGAGTACACGATCCCCTCGCGCGTTTCTGAGCGCCACGTCTCGAACCACGGCGATCACCTTGGTTACCTCGACGGCGGTCATGCCAGGGAAGATGGGCAAAGAGACCAAGCGCGGCCAGGTGCTGGCCGCGACTGGGAACAACGCGGGGTCGTAGCCGTAGAGGTCGCGGTAGTACGGTTGCAGGTGCAGCGGCTGCCAGTGCACCGACGCGGCGACGCCCTGCGCGTTCATCTGCGAGATGAACTCTTTGCGGTCGATGCTCAATTGCTCGAGCCGCAGCCGCACGGCGAACAAGTGCCAGGCGTGCTTTCGGTTCGGGAGCTCGGCCGGCAGCTCCAGCGCGCTCAGGTCGCCGAGGCCCGCGATGAAAGCCGCCGCGATGGCGCGGCGCGCTTCGAGCAACTCCTCTGCTCGAGCTAGCTGCTGCACTCCCAGCGACGCGGCGACGTCGGTGAGGTTGTACTTGAAGCCGGGCGCGACAATCTCATAGTACCAGGCGCCGCCGCCCATGAAGCGCTTCCAGGCGTCCTTACTCATACCGTGCAGCGACATGGTGCGCATGCGGGCAGCGCGCGCGTCGTCGTTGGTGACGGCCATGCCACCCTCACCGGTGGTGATGCATTTGTTGGCGTAGAACGAGAAGCAGGTGATGTCGGCGGTCGTACCCACGGCACGCCAGGGCGCCGTCGCCGAGCTGCGATAGGCCGCGGGCAAGGTGTGCGCCGCGTCTTCGATGACCGGAACGCCGTAGCGCTGAGCCACCGCGTTGATGCGATCCACGTCGACCATCTGGCCACCGTAGTGAACGGGGATGATGGCCTTGACCGGGCCGAACGGCGGAACGAGCCCCGCGCAAGCCTGCTGACTGGTGACCTTCGCCAGTGTCGCTTCGAGCGCCTGGGGGTCGATGCACAGCGTGTCGGGGTCGCAGTCGACGAACACCGGCACCGCGTCGAAGTAACGCACCACCTCCGCGGTGGCCGCGAACGTCATGGTCGGAACCAGCACGAGGTCGCCGCGCGTCACCCCCACGGCGTCGAGGGCCAAATGCAGCGCCGCCGTGCAGGAATTGAGCGCGATGGCGTGCTTGGCACCGACGTACTCGGCGAAGCGCGCCTCGAACTCTTTGGTGCGAGGGCCCGTCGTCAACCAGCCCGAACGCAAGCACTCTACGACGCTTTGAATCTCGGCTTCGGTGATGGCGGGACGGAAGAAAGGAACATCCATGGGGCGGTTTTCAATTCAGCTGCGGACCGAGGCAAATGTCAATCAGCGGCGTAAAAGCAGGGAGCGGTACACGGCGAACGTTTCTGCGACCACGCGCGTGGCCGCGAGCTCGCGCTCCGCATGCACGCGTGCTGCGCGTCCCATCCGCAAGCGCAACTGGGGGTCGAGCAGCAGCTTTTCGAGCGCCTGCGCGAGCGCCTCGCTATCGCGCGCTGGCACCAGGAGCCCCGTCTGGCCGTCGACCACCACGCTGCGACAGCCAGGCACGTCAGTCGTGACCGCCGCGCGCCCCGAAGCGGCGGCCTCGGCCAAGAAAAGCGGTAGCCCTTCGCGATAGGAGGGCAAACAAGCGATGTGGCATTCTGACAAAAGTGCCGCGACGTCCGTCACGTGTCCGCGCCATTCCAAAATGCCCTCGGCCTGCCAGCTGCGCAGCTGCGGCTCGGTGACCGTGGCGGGGTTGGCAGGATCGGGGGTGCCGGCGAAGCATGCTCGGAACGGCACGCCTCGTCCGCGCAACACGCGCAGCGCGGCGACCAACTCGGCGACGCCTTTGTCCCAGAGCATGCGCGCGCCAAACGCGATCAAGGGAACGCCCGCGGGCTCCGGCGTAGGTTTAAAGCGCTGGGTGTCGACACCTGAACCAAGAATCACGCTCGTCCGCGAAGCGTTCACCAGGCCGTCGCGCACGAAGAAATCTCGGTCGTCGGGGTTTTGGAAGATGGTGTGCACGCGCGACCCGCGCAACGCGGCGCGCAACCCGAGCGACACGGCCTGACGCAGCAGCGCTCGCTTGACCCCCGCGGGAATGAACGTGTAGCCAAGCCCCGTGAGCGAACCCACGATGGCTTCTACCCCCACCGCTCGCGCGGCCAAGGCCCCGTACAGCACGGATTTGAGGGCAATGTGGTGCACGACGTCGGGGCGAATCGCGCGGTAGTGCGCGGCAAGCTCCAGCACCACTCGGGCCTCCGACGTCGGATTGGTGCCCGAACGCTGCAGCTCTAGCTCGTGATAATGGAAACCAGCGTCGCGGATGCGCCGCTGCTGGTCTCCGCCCGGGGCGAGCACGTGGACGTCCATACCCGCTTCGAGGGCTGCGCGGCCCAGGTGAAGCCGATGGGTCGTAAAGGCGAAGTCCGCAGTTTCGACCACGCACAGGCGCGGAGGTTTACCCTCAGGCCAAGCGCGGGTTTCCGGTCCGCTTGGCATTCAGCTGGCTCGCAAGAGGCGCCGACTCAACTCGCGCATCTCGTTCAGGGCAGCGCGGGCGGCCGCTTCGCTCTGCGCGGTCTCGCTCTGAATTTCGCTGATGACCGCGGCTTCGTTGGCTCGGTCGATGAGCCCGCGCAGCGCCACGCACTGCGGACGACTCAGCCGGTGCAGCGCTTCGTGGTCAGCGTCGAAGACCAAGCCTTCGTCTTCGGAAATCACCAGCGACGCCCACGGCCCCAAGACCTCGTGCAGTCGCGTCGTCGGCTCGTAGCGCTCGACTTGGACTGGAGCCCCTCGCAGATCGGTGAAGGCCGCGGCGACGAGCTTCATGGTCCCCTCGAGCGCGTTCTTGCCGCTATTTCGCAACGGATGGCGCGCGTCCCGAACTAGCACTTTCGCCCAGGCAACGCTGCGATCACGCCAGAGCCTGGCGGGGCTTTGTGGTGTCAACCGGCGCCATTTGCGCGCCAATTCCGACAGGCTTTTCCCGCCGTCCCAGCCGCGCCGCACAATCTGCCGGGGACTGAGCTGGTGATGTTTCGTCATGACGACGCGCGGCAACCACGCGAAGGCGTAGCCGCACGACAGCAAGCGAAACGAGTAGTCCATGTCGACGGTGCGCCTGAGCTCTTCGTCGAAGCCGCGAGCGTCGGCGAACGCCGCGCGCGTCGTGACCATCGCGCATGTGTCCAGGAAGGGCCGATGGTAGTGAGCCTGCGTGAACGGCTCGGGCACCAAGGGGAAGCCCGGCTTCTGCACGCGCGCCTGGACGGCGCCAATCCAGGGTCGGCACAGGGCAGCCAGCGACTTTTCCAGCCAATCGCTGGGCGCTTCGCAATCGACATCGATGAAGCCAAGGTAGCTGCCGCGCGCCAGGCGAGCGCCCAGATTGCGAGCGCGACTGCGCCCGCGCTGCGGCTGGCTGGCCACCTGCACTGGAAAGCCACGCGCGATGTCGAGCGTGCCGTCGGTCGAGCCGTTGTCGACGACGATCACCTCCAGGGCGGCGGACGGGAACTGCTGCGCCAACAGCGATTCCAAGCAAGGGCCGATGCTATCCTCGGCGTTCAGCGCGGGGATGATGACCGAGACCGAAGGCGCCGGGCTCATTGGGCGGCAGAGTAAAGACCAGGAGGCAGCTCTCGTCCAACTCGCAGCGGGCCGAAGTTGCGGCCACGCTCGGCTCAGCGGCCAGCGCCTGGTCGTTGCTTGGTTCCTGCGTTGAACTAGGCCTAGGCTGTTGAACGGGCAGGTCAGGCCCAGCAACCAACGACTGCTTTGGCTCTTCATGGACGCGATCGCCGGCACTATCACCCTACTTTTGGCGCTGTTTGTGGTGGGGCTCGTGGCGACGCGCAACCGACCGGTGGCGACGCCGTTGCTGGTGGCGTTCGCGCTGCGCGCCCTGGCGGCCATCGTGGATGTGTACGTGTACCAGCTGCCCGGCAACTCGGACGGACCAAACTGGGACCGCGGTGCCGCCTACTACGCCCGCAACGGCGTGGCCGGAACGCTGGAATACGTCGGCACGGGGCATGAGCTCTACAAATGGATGATGAGCGTGCTGTACGCGCTCTTCGGCCGCAGCGCGTTGATGATTCAGGGCATCAACGTGCTGCTCGGCACGCTGGTCATTCTGAATACCTGGCGGCTCGCCAAGCAGCTGGGCGGTGACGAGCGCTCCTGCAACCGGGTCGCCTGGACTGTCGCGCTCTTCCCGAGCATGATCTTCTTCTCCGCGTCCCTGCTGAGAGAAGCCGCCGTCACCTACCCGCTCACGCTGTCCGCTCTGGCCTTGGCCAAGTGGTTCACCGAGCGGCGTCCCATACAGCTCATCGGAGCGTTCACGGCCCTTTTGGTGAGCATGGCGTTCCATTCCGGGGGCGCCGCGGTGCTGCTGTTTGCGGGCCTTTGGCTGAGCGGCAGCTGGTTGCGCGAAGCGGTGACGCTGCGCTTCCGAAACTTCGGCCGCAACACGCTGGCGCTCTTGCTGGGCCTCGGGGTGCTGGGCCTAGTGTTGAGCTCCGGCTTCGGGATGCAGAAGTTCGGCGGTTTGGAGACCGGTGACATGACGGTGCTGGGCGAGCGCCAAGAGGGCTTTGCGCATGGCCGCTCGGTCTACCTGGGCGACTTACGGGCCGACACGCCCATGGACCTCGTCTGGCAGGCGCCCATTCGTGTCACCTATTTCTTGTTCGCGCCTTTCCCCTGGATGTTGACCGCAGTCTCGGATGCCTTCGGGCTCATCGACTCGGGACTGTTCTTCCTGCTGGTCTTGAGGGTCATCCGTCGCCGCGGGGCGCTGCGCACGCAGCCCGCGACCGTGCTCATTCTGGGCGTCTTCGCCGCCATGGCGCTCGTGTTCGCGCTTGGCGTCTCCAACTACGGCACCGCCCTGCGGCACCGCAACAAGATGCTGCCGCTGCTGCTCGCGGCATCCATGGCGTTGCCGCTTCCCAAGCGGGTGGCCAAGGCAGTGCCTAGGTTGGGACCGCGGCTGGTTGCGCCCTGACGGCGCTCAGCTGCTTGGATTGTCGAGCGCCGGCCGCTCGTCGCTTCGATAGTGCGAGTACTGGTAGTAGTAGTAGCCGCCGTAACCGGGGCGACGGAAGTCGAAGGCGTTGAGCACGACGCCCACGAGCTTGCCGGACACGTCCGTGATCGAGCGCACGGCCTTTCGAGCCATCTCGCGCTGCGTCTTGGACGCGCGCACGACGAACACCGCGCCATCGACCTGAGTCGACAAGATGGCGCTGTCCGAAACGACCGATGCTGGGGGGCTGTCGATCACGATCCTGTCGTAGCGGCGGCTGAGCTCTTTCAACAGCACCGAAAAGGCGTCGCTCTGCAGAAATTCTGCCGGATTGGGCACCATGGGGCCGGACGGCAGTAAATCGAGATTGGGCACCTTGGTGGCCAGTGACTCGCGATCGAGCATGCCCAGGTCGAGGGTGACGCTGGTGACACCGACGGCGTTCGTACGTTGGTAGACCTTGTGCAGACGCGGGCGTCGCAGATCGCAGTCGATCAGCAGCACCCGCTGCGCGGCCATCGCCATGGCCACGGCGATCGCGCTAGCCACGGTCGTCTTGCCCTCGCCCGGCGCCGCGCTGGTGACCAGCAAGCGACGGTAGGGCTGATCCGGCGACATGAAGATCAAGTTGGTGCGAATGCCGCGGGCTGCCTCGGCCAGCGCGCTGTTCGGATGCTCGTACGCCAACAGCTCGGGCTCTCCGTCGGCCTGCGCCGCGCCCCCCCGGGCCTTCGCGTCCAAATGCGCGGCCAGCGGCAAGGTGCCCAGGAACGGCAAACCCAACGAGCGCTCCACGTCTTCCGAGCTCTTGATGCTGCGATCCAGCTGCTCGCGGCCTGCCGCAGCAGCCAAGCCCAGCACCAGGCCCGCGACCACACCCATGGCCAGGTTCAGGGGCACGCGCGGCCTGATGGGCGATTTGCCCTCTAGCGGTTCCTCGACCACCCGAACGTTGCTGAAGCGCATCAGGCTCGCTAGATCGCTCTCTTTCGAGCGCTCCATCACGAGGCCGTACAATTTCTCGTTGTTGGTCTTGGTGCGCTCGAGACGCCGGTATTCGATCTCGAGCAAATTCAGGTCCATGGCGTGAGCCTTGGCTTGCTCGAACAGCCCGTTGAGGCCGGAAGCCTCTCGCCCAACGGCAACCAAGTCACTCTCCAGCGCCCCTTGGACGTTCTGGATCTCGCGCTTCAAGCCCTCCCGCGCCAAGGCAACGCGGGCACTGGCGGCAACCACGTCAGGGTGGTTGTCGCCCCGGCCTTGGCCTCGCAGGCCGGCGACCTCGCCCTGCGCTTCCATGTAACGAGTGCGCAGCGCGGTGAGCAGTTGGTTCTCGAGCAGCTCCGAGGACGGAAGGTCCACCGGGTTCTCGGTCGACACTTTCGACAGCTCGCGCGCGCGGCTGGCGATGTGCTCGCGCTTGGTGCGCACGTCGGTGAGCGCCTGATTCAGCCGCGTCATCTCTTCGCGCAGCATGTTCGACTGCTCGTCGATCGAAACGGACAGGATCTGCTTTTCGCGTTTGTAGTCGTGCAGGGCCAGCTCGCTCGACTCCAGATCACTCTTGAGCTTGGTGAGCTGGTCACGCAGCCAATCGCCCGCGGAATTGTTCGAGGTAACGGCCTCGTCGATATTGTGCCGCAGGTAGGCCTCGACCACCGCGCCTAGCACGCGCCTGGCCCGCGCGGGGTCGGCGTCTTCCATGCTCAGCTTCACGAGCCGGCTCTCTTTGATCGGTTCGACTCGCAGCCGCCCCAACAACACCTCGGAAGCGGCGTCTACGGTGGCGTTGACGGTGCCGCCTTTCGTGCCCGGCGGCAGGCTGTGCATGAAGCCCGCGTCTTTGTTCAGATTGAGCGCCCGCACGACGTCGCCCGCCGTGCGACGGCTGGCGATGATCTTGTACTGGGTCGCGTAGTATTCCTGGTTGTTCCAGAACGCGTCACCCATAGACACGATGGCCGGCACGTCGTGCCCCAGCGGGCTGGGGGGAGACGGATCGATCTGCAGCAAGGCGTTGGCCTGGTAGACCTTCATCTGCCCCAAGGTCGAGAAGGTGACAGCCGCTATCACGCAGGCCGTGACGGCCACGATCAACCAACGATTCTTGGTGAGGATCCGCCAAAGGTTGTCGAGGATTGCGCCGGTATCGGCCGTCGCTTCTGGTTGAGTTTGTTGCGGGAGGTTCAAAGCGACGGGGTCCTGCTACCGGGCAAGGCGATTTGGGTGCACAGCGTGGCCGGCGCGTTCATAACGCGTCGGTGTGCAACCCAGGGGCCGGCATGAGAGCACAGCTTCCCTCACCTCGCAAAATGCCGCACAAAGTGTTAGGGACAAGCGACTTGTCGCCCCCCTGGAGCCCCCTCACCCTGCTCAGGATGGGCTCGGTTTCGCGCCTGGCCCCGGACCTCGCCAGCTACGGCGGCGAGCTCCGCTGGGTCCTCGCGCGAGCTTTTGGGCCACAGCACCCGGCGCCCGCAGCCCCCGCCCGGGGCGCTCACGCGCTCGACCTGGCGCTTCGCCTGGGCCTCGCTGGACGCATCGCGGGGCGGACGCCGCCGGTGGCGCTCGAGCAAGAGCTCGGTCGCGCGGGGGTCCACGGCGTGACCATCGAGAGGCTGCGTTTGCTCGGCACGAACCGCGAGCTGCATGACGCCGTGCGTCGCGTCAGCGACGTCGCGCTCCGGTTGGGCACCAAGCCGCTCTGGCTCAAGTTCGCCGCCCTCAGCGCGCGCGGCTTCGTCGCAGCAGGTAGCCGCGAAGCCCGCGACGTCGACTTGCTGGTGTCGGAGTCCGATGGCCCCGTGCTCCACGCGGCCCTCGTGGCGGCCGGTTTCAAAGCCGTGCCGGGCCGCAGCGCTGCGCATCAGTTGCCCGCGCTCCTGGCCGAGTCGGGGGCGGCCGTCGAGATTCATCGGTTCGTCCGCGGCTTACGGCTCGCGCCTCGCAGCACCGACGCAACGCTGGAAGATTTTCTCAACCACGCAGCGTTCGTCGAGCTACCCGACGGAACCTTGGCGCCGCGGGACGAGCTGCTAGCCGCGCACGCCCTCGTCCACGGCTTCGTGCAGCACCGAAGCCGCCCCAAGGAATACGCCCCACTGCGCGCGCTCGCTGATTTGGTGGCTCTCCAGGCTTGGAACAGCTCGGCCACCCAAATCCACGCTTTTATCGCGGCACATTTGAGCGAGGCCGAGGTGGCCAGCGCGTGTGAGCTGGCCAACGCCCTCCACCAAGGCACGCGAATCGAAGACTTCGGCGAGCAACAGCTGGCACTATTGAAGAGCATGCTGGCAGCGTCGCTCGACGCAGACTTTCAAAGCGCCCTGGGCGTCGAGCGAGTGGTAGAATTGTTCCGCGACGGGGGTTTCGTTGCTGCGGTCGCGCGCACGTTCGAGGCTCGAGCAGAGCCGACCGAGTCGGACGCCGCCGGCTACCCGCTCGGCTCGGGCGTTCTGGCTGAGCCGTTGGAGCGCGCTCGGCAGCTCGTGGAGGGCTGTGCGGGCTACCTGCGCTTAGCCTGGCGCAGCTCGCGGGCTAGGCGCTGAGCGAACCCAAGACTCGACGCGAGCGGCGACGTCGTCGAGCTGGCTCAGCTCTGCACCTCGTTGCAGCACCGCGACCGCTGCATGCCGCAGCGCTTGCCCCGAGCGTGTCAACAACTGCGGCTGCTCCGACGGCGGTGTGTCGTCGACGAGATAAGCGTTCCGCACGAGCGCCATGAGACCTTCGGCCGGGGTCAGCCCGGAGAGCGCCAGCGGCCCAGCGGGCAACACGACCACGAACCAGCGCACCGGCACGGGCACGTCCGCAAAGGGCCCGTCGGTCGCACAAACCTGCTTTTCGCTTTCGCGGTGGACTGCCCTGCGCCGAGACGCCTCCAAGCCCAGGCGACGCATGGCCGCTGGCCAGAGCTTCAAGACTTTCCAGCCCGGTAGCGCGCGCGCCGCCCCCTCGCCGAGACGCAGCGCCGTCATGGCGTCCGACACCAACTCGTGACCTCGCGCCTGCAACGCGGCAGCCAGCGTTGACTTGCCGGCACCCGAGCTGCCCAACAAACACACGCCCTGGCCGTCGATAGCCACGCAAGAGCCGTGCAGCACCAAGAGCGAGCGACGCTCGAGCTCCAGCGCCAAGCCGCTGCCCGACGCCGCCAGCGCCAAGTCTTCGAGCGACGCGGCCGGCAGCGCCTCGAGCGTCATCCAACCCTCCGGCTGCAACGACACGCGACAGAGGCCATCCCAGGTCAACTGCCTGGATGTGGCGTCCACCGGCTGTGCGCCGGCCAACCTCACCCGTAGATCGGGCCGCCCTTCCTCGTCACAGACCTCAGCGGCAGGCCCGAGCTCGATTTCCGACTCGATGAGGAGCCCGAACGCGCGGTAACGAAAGCGAGGCGCGGCGGCGGGGTTCAGGACAGTTTGCGAGTGAAAACGCCATCGTGATGGCGGGTGCCACCACTTTGGGTGAGCTCACCGAGCGTGCCATGAACGACCAATTCCGGCTTCTCGTACTGCCGCTTCTCGGTTTTGGCCTTTTCTTGCTGGCCAGAGCTCTGCGGTTCCATCAGTTGCGCCTCCACGAGTCCATTGGTTGCACGGGGGTCCGGAAAGATTCCGGCTGAGGTAACCCAGGTCCGTGCAGCCAGCGGGACAGTATCACGCACCTCCAAAGAACGTCTACCGGCCCCTGGTCCGGCTCTTCGGGTAATCTTGCCAGCAATTTCGCTACTCTGGCCGCGTCGACGTACGGAGCCAGCGCCTCGAGCCAGCCGTCAGGTGCCGGGTGAGCAAGCAGCCACGCGCGCGCCCAGGCCCAATAAGGCCTGTCGAACGAAGCATCGCGACGCCGCTCGAGGACGCTTTCGGGCACCAGCCCGCGCAGCGCATTTCTGAGCACGTAACGCGACCACCCGGCCTGGCGCTTTTGCGACCCGGGGAAAGAGAAACACAGCTCCATGACCCGGCGGTCGAAAAACGGCTGCTGAAACCGCAGGCCAAACGCCGTACCCACCTGGTCGAGCAGCTCCACGTCCCAGTTGCGATCGGGCGCTTGCAGAATTCGGCTGTGCTCTTCGCGCGTCGAGCGGGGGCGCAGCGGCAGGCTGGCCAAGCGCTCCATTACCCCGTGCCGCCGGAGCAACTCCGGGCGCAGCAAGGCAAGTTGCGGAGCGAAGCGTCGCGCTCTCCTCGGATCGATGCGATCGAGCGACGCGCTCACGCGCTCGGGAAGCAGGGCGAACAAGGCTTGCGCGCCGAACACGCGCACGCGACGCGGCCAGCCAAAATCGTCGACCGCGGCGAGCTCGCGCGCCAGGGCACGCCACTCGTGCTCGCGCGCCAGATCGGCGAAGCGCCCGCCGCCGTGCGACACGACGCGATCGCCATCGATGCCGGTCAACACGCAGCGCGCTCCCTCGCGTACTGCTACCTCGGCCGACGCCCAAGTCAACCAGTGCGGTCCAATGAAGCTCGGCTCCGAGAAGACTTGGCAAAGTCGGCCAAAATCTCCAGCGCTAGACAGCGGGTCTGGGCGGACTTCGTGGTGATTCGAAGCGATGCGCGAGACTACGGCGGCTTGATAGGGCCGTTCGTCACACTCACTGAAGCCCGGGAACACGGCCGAAATGGTCACGATGGCCGCCCCCTCCCCGCGCGAGCGTTGAGCCAGCGCGGCGACCGCCGATGAATCGAGACCGCCGCTCAGCATGACCGCGCTAGGGCCGCTCGAGCGCGACGTGACGGCGCGGGCCAGCTCTTCGCGTAGCGCCGTCGCGTACTCCCCGTCACTACCCAAGCGTCGCTCCGGCGTCTGGGTGATGTCGACATACTGCTCTACGCGGTGACCGCTCTCGCCAACGGCCAGTAGGCAAGCCGGCGGCAGCCGGCGCACGGCCGCGAACAGCGTAGCTGCCTCTTCCTGGGGCAGCTCACCCAGGTGGTCGAGCACGGCGCGCTGGTCGAGCGTGCGCGGAACGCTGTCCAGGCACAGGAGCCCGCGCGGGTGCGAGGCATAGGCGACGCGGACGCCGCTCGTCGCATAAAAAATCGGTCGCGAGCCGCCCGGGTCTCTTGCCAACACCAACCGTCGCCGCTCGGGATCCCAAAGTGCAAACCCGAAGTCGCCATACAAGCGACTCGCGAATTCGAGCCCCCAGCGCTGGTAGGCTTCGACGACCAGCCAGCGCGCGCCGCGTTGAGCAGCCGCGACGCCGAGCGATTCTGCCAACTCGGCGAGCGCGTCGAGCCGGAGATCTCCCGACAACCAAGCACCGCTCGGATGTGGCTCTTCCAGGGCTGGCGGCGCTCCTGACGCGGCTGCGCGCACGTGCGCGGCGTCGTCCGACCGAGTCAGCACCGCCAAGCCGCCGGGCACGAATGCGTTCAGCATCCGCGCCGCAACGTTTGGATTCAGCGGAGCCGTCGACCAAATGCCGGCGCAGCTCATCTTTAGCGCGTCAGGGGGACGAAGTCGGGCGCCTCGTCGCTACCGATGAGCGCCAAACCGCCCACCTCCAACCAGGCGTGCATGCGCGGCCCGAGCTGCGCCTGCTGTGCCCCCACCCGAACTGCGCAGGCCACGCCACGCCGGCGCAGCATGAGCCAGCCCGTGAGCGCTTGACTGAGGCAGGTGGAGCCGCCAACCAAAGGCACCACCAACTCGACGTCGTGGGCAACGGCGCGGGCACGGGCATAGCTGGCTGGCGCCCCATCAGGCGCCGGCGCCGACGCGCGGCGCAGCAGGCCGGCCGCGAGCCGTCGCGGCGACGCGGCCAAGACCAGGCGCGTCGTCATCAGCAGCGCTGCCGCTTCGACCAGGCGCGGCCCTCGGCGAAGGGGAACCAGCAAGCGCCGCGCTCCGATCAAGCGACAGGCGCCTCGGTGACCGAAACCAGCTGCGCTTGAGCCAACCGAGCCACCAGCTCGCGCAGATCTCGTGAGCAACTGGCGTGGTCGACGTCGAATTCCGCACCCACCTGGCTGACCAGGTCCGCCAGGGGCGTGGGCTGCTGGATCAGCTGCCAGACACGCGCGCCCACCGCGTTCAAGCCGTAGTAAACGCCCTGATCCAGGTGCAGCAGCACGGCCTCGCCGCCAACTTCACAGGCGACATGGCGCTCTGTGGCGACGACGATGGCGTGCTCGGATGGGAGAACGGGAGACGCGGTCACGAGCGGGGATCGTAACACATCGTCTCCCGTGTGGCGGGAGGGGTAGCCCGGCTCAGGCGGCGCGGCGGCGACGGCGCAGCGAAACCAGGGCAGCAGCCCCGGCCAAGAGATACAAACCAGAGGCCCTGCCGGATTCAGCGCCCACCGTGCGACAACTGCAGCCCGAATCGTCCACGACGCGATTGCCAGAGGAGCCGCCTTCGTTTTGGCCGCCGTTGCCGCCCGCGTCACCAGAGCCTTCGGTGCCGGCGACGCTCGGGGTGCCGCCCGTACTGCTGCCCGAGACAGCGCCCGGGGTTCCGGCCGTGCCTGCCGTGCCGGCAACAGCCTGTCCGCCGGTGCCCACAGGCGCGTCACCACCGTTCGTTGCTGGGGCGCCGGCAGTCTCGCTTGGCGAGCCACCTTCCGGAGCGCCGGCAGTGCCGGTCGTGCCGCCGGTATCGGCCCCGCCGTCGCTGGACGCACCGCCCACACTGGGCGCGCCCGCGGCGCCGCCGCCGCAATCCGCGATAGCAGTCGCCAAGCAACCCGTTCCTGGATCACAGCTGTCCGTGGTGCAGACGTCGTTGTCGTTACAAGTCACCGCGTTGTGCGCGCACGCACCGGCCACGCAGGTATCGGTGGTGCAGGCGCTGCCATCCGAGCAGTCTTTCTGCACGTGGGTGCAGCCCGTGAGGGGCGCACAATCGTCGACCGTGCACGGGTCGTTGTCGTCACAGTCGATTTTCGTGTGCGAGCAAGCAGCGTCGAGCGGATTGCAGGAGTCGGTGGTGCAGGCGTTGGCGTCGGAGCAGTCTTTTTGCTGGTGGTAGCAACCAGTACCGGGGTCGCAGCCGTCCGTCGTACAGGCGCTCGCGTCCGCGCAATCGACTGCCACGGTGCCCGCCAGGCACGTGCCGCCGGTGCAGGACTCACCCGTGGTGCAAGCGTTGCCGTCGGAGCAGCTGTTCGCGTCGTTCGGGGTACCGATGCACGCTCCACTGTTCGGATCACAGTCGTCGTCGGTGCACGAGTTGCCGTCTTCGCAGCCCTTCACGTTACTGGGCTGGCAAACGCCACCGCTGCTACACACACCCAGCTGGCAGGCGCTGTCGTTCGAGCAGTTCGTGTAGGGCAGCAGGTTCTGGGTGACGCACGCCGTCGCGTTCGCAAAGTCGCAAGTCTTGAACTTGCACGTCTGCTCGTCGCGACCGAACGCGCAAGCGCTGGCAATAGCAACGCAGTGTGCGCTGCCGTCGCAGGCACCGTCGCAGGGCGAGCTGGCAGCGTCGGGGCGACAGGCTTGACCTGCGGGGGCGGCTGAAGCGAGGCACGAGCGGCCCGAGCAGCGACGCGCGCAGGCTGCGTCGCCAACGGCCGTTTTGGTGCCGCAGATGCGACCGTCCATGTTCTTGAGAGAGAGAGCCGAGATCTTGTAACAAATCGGGTCGCCCCCCGATTTGCTCACGCCGCAGATGCCTTCGCACTCCAGCAGCGCGCCGACCGGGCCGTCCGGATCGCAGGGCAGGCCGATCGTCAACGAGGTGCAAGCAGTGGTCAGGGCCTGGGCTTGGGAGCCGACCTCTTCGATGGGACTGGGCGCGTCGGGCACCTTTCCAGAAGAGCAAGCGCCCACCAAGCCGGTGAACAGGACCAGGGCACCAAAGATTTTAAGGACGTTCATGGTTCTCCGCGAGCATCGAGGGCGAGACACGCTTCAGGGTAACGTCCACGAGGGTCCCACATTTTAGGGCTCACGTTCCAGCTGGATTTGCGGCCCCGGGCCCCGGCGGCCGCGACCAGGTCTCGGCCACGCCGACGAAACATGCAAAGGTTGGCGCGGCATGCTGACGGTTATCGTGGGTACATCGGGACAACTAGCGACGGAGCTCCACCGGCAGGGGCCGCGCGGCGTGGACCTGCGGCTCGCTCCGGCGCGCAAGGTGGATGTAGCTGACGCCGGGGCCGTGGGTGCGCTACTCCACGAGCTACGCCCCCAGCTCGTCATCAACGCGGCGGCCTATACGGCGGTTGACCAGGCCGAGCAGGAGCCAGCGCTGGCTTTCGCCGTGAACGCCGACGGCCCGGCGCACCTTGCCCGCTGGTGCGCCCAGAACCAGGCCGCGCTCATCCACATTTCGACTGACTACGTGTTCGATGGCCTGAAGCCGACCCCGTACGTCGAAAGCGACGACGTCGGCCCGCTCAACGTTTACGGCCGCAGCAAGCTGGCCGGCGAAGTCGCGGTCCGCCAGAACCTCGAAAGCCACCTGATCTTCCGCACTTCGTGGGTATTCAGCGCGCACGGCAAGAATTTCGTGAAAACGATGCGACGCTTGGGCCGCGAGCGCGACGAATTGCGAGTCATCGCCGACCAGCACGGTCGCCCCACCTCAGCTGCAGATCTGGCTGGGGCATTGTGGCGTATCGCCCGCGAGCGCTTGCTGGGCCCAGACTCCGTTTCTTGGGGCACCTACCACTTGGCCAACGCCGGGCCCACCACCTGGCACGGTTTCGCCCAGGCGGTCGTGGCCCTCGACTCAGAGAACACGGCCCGCAGACCCCTGGTGACGGCCATTCCCGCGGCCGATTACCCGACACCCGCAACCCGACCGATGAATTCCGTCCTCGATACCACGCGCTTCGAGACGACTTTCGGCTTTGCGCTCCGCCCTTTCCAGCTCGCGCTGCGGGAAGTCATCGACGATCTCCAAGCATCTTGAGGACGCTGGCAGAACTGCAGTGGAGCGCGGCCGCTTGAAAGCCGGCCTGCACCATGCAAAGAAGCCTCAGGGAAATGTCCGACCTGCTCACCAAGATCGCCTCGAAACAGGCGCACGTTGTCGTCATTGGTATCGGTTACGTTGGTCTGCCGCTGGTGGCGGAATTCGCGCGAGCGGGTTTTCGCGTCACCGGCCTGGACAACGACCCCGCCAAAGTTCGCCTCCTCAATCAGGGCGAATCGTACATCGCGGATGTGCCGACGGGCGAGCTGGCACCGCACGTGAAGTCCGGCAGGCTCGACGCGACGACTGACCGCGCCGTGCTCGCCAAGGCCGACGCTGTCGTGGTCTGCGTTCCCACGCCGCTGAACAAGACCAAAGATCCCGACATGCGCTTCATCGTGGCGGCCACGGAAGCCATCGCCCAATTCCAGCATCCGGGCATGCTGGTGGTGCTCGAGTCAACCACCTACCCCGGCACGACGAGTGAGGTCCTAGTTCCGAAGCTGACCGAAGGTGGTCTGGTCATCGGCAAAGACTTGTTCGTGGCGTTCTCGCCCGAGCGCGTCGACCCGGGTAACGAGGTGTACAAGACCAAGAACACCCCGAAGGTGGTCGGTGGCTGCACCCCGCGTTGTCTCGAAGTCGTGCAAGCCCTGTATTCGCAGATCATCGACAAGCTGGTGCCCGTCTCTTCGCCCGAGGCGGCCGAGATGGTGAAGCTGCTCGAGAATACGTTCCGCGCCGTAAATATCGGCCTCGTGAACGAGGTCGCGATCATGAGCCGCAAGCTCGGCATCGACCCGTTCGAGGTCATCCGCGCGGCCGCGACCAAGCCCTTCGGCTTCATGGCGTTCTACCCGGGGCCGGGTCTGGGCGGCCACTGCATCCCCATCGATCCGCTGTACCTGTCGTGGAAGCTACGTACCCTGCAGTATCAGGCGCGCTTCATCGACTTGGCGGACAGCATCAACAGCGGCATGCCAAACTACGTGATCGAACGCGCCTCCACGGCGCTCAACGATCACTCAAAGGCCGTCCGCGGTGCCAAGGTGCTCATCTACGGCGTCGCCTACAAGAAGGACGTGAGCGACGTGCGTGAGTCGCCCGCTTTCGCCATCATCCACGGCTTGCTGCAACGCGGCGCCGACGTCTCGATCATGGACCCGTTCGTCACCGAGGTCGAAGAAGATGGCGTGAAGCTGACGGCAGTCGATCCCAAGTCTAGCTTCGCCGGTTACGACTTGGTCCTGATCGTGACCGACCACACGGCGATCGAGCGCGAACGCTTGTTCAAAGAGTCGAAGCTGGTGCTGGACACACGTGACGCGCTCCGCGGCCTGTCGGGCGACCGCAGCAAAGTCTACGGTCTGTAACCCGCCGCCTAGCGCGTGCCGTCCAACAAGCGGTGCCGCAGGTATTGGGCCAGCGTCGGGTGGCTCCACAGGCGCGAGCTGCCGCCGGGGGCCGGCCGCGTTGCGGCTGTGCCCGCCAACAACTCGCTCACCGCCGAGCGCAGCAGCGGCACTGCCGCGGCGTACTGCAGGTAGGGGTACGTGACGAAGTTGTCCGCGTCGGTGGGCGTGATGTTGCTCTGCCCGAGGATGCCGCCCGTATCGATGCCGGTATCGACCAGGTGAACCGTCACCCCACAATGCGCGCGGTCATGCTCGGTCAAAGCCCAGTAGCCGCCGTGAACCCCGCGGTACAGCGGAGTGATTCCGGCGTGCGTGTTCACGAAGCGCGCCGACACGCAGTCGAGCGTGTCTTTGCCGATGATGCGCGTGCCATTGACGACCACGATTTGGGGGGCCAGCGCCCGAAGCGCGTCCCGCGCCGGCTCGGAATTGACGGAAGGCACGCGCTGCACGAGCCGCTCGGGAATGGGCGAGCGATCGAGCCCGTGCTGCTCGCAGATCTCGCGAATGCGGCTGCGCGAAGCGCGCGCTAGCGGCGGCACCACCAAGCTGCGAAACGCCACCTGCCCCAGGACCGTGCCTAAACCGAGCTTCTTGACGCGCCGCTGTAGCAGTACGCGTTTGGGCACCTCTGGCTCCAGCAGCACGGCTGCGATCTCGAATTCGCGACACAACGCGTTGAAGACGATGGCGCTCGAGTCCCCTTGCTGGGCCAAGAGCACGACGCGACCGGGCGTCAAGCAGCCGCTCCCTGCAGCTCGCGCTCACGCTCGGTCGCTAGCTCGTCCATCGTCACACTCTCCATGCCATGGCGCCTCCGCAGCTCTGAAAAATGACTCAGCAGCTGGCTGAGAAAGCTCATATTCTCGGCCAGGTTGCGGCCAAAATTGTGAGGGTGCCACCACAGGTGATAGACGCGGCCCGCCTCCGCAGCCTGCGTGAGCTCTCGGGTAAGACGGCGCAGGCGACGCCCCTCGAGCAACGCTAGCCGCTTGGCGTGGGGTCGGAGAAACGAGCTGGCGGCGATGTTGTAAGGAGCGCGAGCGCCCAAGTCGGCCATCGTGGTGGAGCGCTCTTTGGTCAGCGGCAGGTAATTGTCCATCAAACGCTGACCACGAATGAAAGGACTTTGAGCTTCCTCGTTACGGGGCGCGTACAGGCCCCGCTGCAAGGTGCCGCGGTAGCTACGAATACCGGCGCGCGCACAGATCGGCAGGTAATCCGGATTCACTTGGTTACGCGGGAATACGATGCTCTTCAACGAAATCGAGCGACTCTCTGCGACCGCAACGGCCGCTGCCAAGTCGGCCTCGAAGGTCTGCGCTTGCTGCCCGCCTTCCAAGCAGTAATAATGAGAGAACGTGTGCGTCGCGACTTCTTGATGGGGCGCGCGCGCGATGGCGTCCACCAGGCTCGGCGCAAAGTGGAACGGATCCGACGCTTCATCCGCGCCCCAAGAGCTGCTGTCGGCGTAGGGCGAGAAGCGGGACTCTGAGTAGGCAGGCCTTTGCTCGGGAGCCCAGCGAAGCGCGTCGTCGCGTCCAGAACAGAACAAGAGCCCCACCGTGGCCCAGGTTGCGTGAATCGAGAACTGCTCGAACAGGCCCAGCATGGCCGGAACCGCCTGCCTCACCCCGAGCAGATTTTCGCGGTAGTCGGTGATGGAGCGTTTGTCGCGAACGCCCCAGTACAGCTCGAAATCGAGCGAAACGACCAGGCGGCCCAGGCGATTCATTGCGAGTTCATTGTAGACGCGCTTCGGGCCGCTGCCCAGCGCGAGCCCAACGAGCCCCTCTTCAGCTGCCGCTGCGGGAGCGCCCGGCCAGGCGGGCCCGCAAGGCGGCCCACGCCCCACGCGCATCACCCCCGACCTCACGCCACAGGGCCACGACGGCTGCCGGGCGCAGCACCAACAGGCAGACCACATAGGCCAGCGCGCCGAGGCCGCAGATCACGGTAAAAGACAGCCCGCCGTGGCTGCTCGCAGTACCGGCGACGACGCGCTTCGCCGCGTACAGGCCCCCAGCCATGGCAGCCCCGCCCAACAGCGCCGGAACTTGCGCGCCAAAGAAGGGTCGCCAAGCGTCGATGCCCACGTAGTTGCAGAGGGAGGTCAAGAGCAGCACCATGACGACCGACGTCGCGGCAACCGCCACGGCGACGCCACTGATTCCGAACTTGACGCCCACGTAACAGCCCACCGCCAACAGCGCGAACTCGGCGAACCTGCGAAATGCCGCCAGCCGCACGTGCCCGGTGGAGGTGATGACCGAGACCAACAGCGGTTCGGTCGAGCGGATGGCGCCTGCCAAGCACATGACCTGCAGCGGCACCGTCATGGGGCTCCACTGCGGGCCAAACGCCAAGTTCACGAACTCCGACGCCATGAAGCCCATACCGATCATCATCGGATAGGTGACGAGCGAGATGGCCAGGATAGTCTTACGCAAGCCCTCGCGGATGCGCGCTGGATCGTTCTGCACGCGCGCGAAGGCCGAGAACATGACGTTGTTGACCGCGCGCGTCACGCGCCGCACCGGCAAGCGCATGATCGTGAATGCCCGCGAATAGAAGCCCAGCTCAGCCGTGCCCAGAAAACGGCCCACGAAGAAGTAGTCGATGTTGTCGGCCAGGTACTGGAAGAAGCTCCGCACCATGACCCAACCACCGAATTTGAACAGTCGCTTACTGCCGCGAAAATCGGCGCGCAGCGAGGGTCGCCACCCCGACATGGCCATACCGATGACAGCAGCCGACAAGCTGCCGAAGACGCGACCCGCGATCAGGCTGTACAGCCCAGCGCCCGCGAGCGCCAAGCCAACCGAGGTGAACATGTCGATAGCGCGACTCGTCACCTCGATGGTGGCGCTAGCCTTGAATTTGAGCTGCCGTTCCAGCAGCGCGATGCTGGGCGTAGACAGGCAATCCACGACTACGTAAAGCGCCACGGCCGGCAGCACGCTCGCGAGCCGGGGCTCGTGGAAATACCGCACGACCAGCGGAGTGCCCAGCACGGTGGCCGTAAACATCACCACGCGAATGCCAAAGTCGGCGAGGAACAGCGCGTTGAGCTGCTCGGGCCGCACGTCTTCCTTCTGCTGAACGATGGCCGTGCCGATGCCGAAATCGCCCATGCGGGTCGCGAATTCGACGACCAACAAGCACATTTGCACCAGCCCGAAGTCGCGGGGCTCCAGCAGCCGCGTGAGAATGACGGTGCCGACGAGCAGAATGAGCGTGCCCAGGCCCATCGACGCGACGTTGAAGGCGATGCCGACCTTGGCCTGTTGGGTTACGCTCCGCGCAGCCATCCGCGCGCATGGTTGACCCAACTCATGACGCTGAGCAAGCTTGCCCCAGTCCGCGAAACGACTCGCGTTTCTGCGCATCCCCCGGAACCGAGGCAGGCCGCCGCACTCAGCGGTTTCGGCCAAATGTTCGGCGGCGCTGTAATGGACGAATCCTGGCCGGATGGGTTGGATTCGCTTGCCTTCGGCGCGCTAAGAACGGAGATTTCACGGCAAATGGGACTTCGCCGTGAGATCGGCCGCCAAACGCGCAATGTGCTCAAGAAACTGGGCTTCCGCTCGCTTCCTGGGCGGTTCAACGGCGCCGCGTTCAACGCTCCGACGGACATCGCTCCACTATTGCCGGCATTTTTGCAGCAAGCTGACCTGACCCCCGTGGGACAGCGGCCATTCGTCGCCTATTCGCTCAAGCTTCTGAAGGACGGCGACCTCGTGCTCGACCTTGGGGCGGGCCACGGTTTCACTGCTTTGATGATGGCGCGGGTCGTGGGCCGCGGCGGTGTCGTTTACGCCTTCGAGTCCGACCCCGAGCAGCTGGCGCTCCTGGACACCCTCGTCAGCTGCAACGGAATGTCCAATATTGAGCTGGTTTCCAACGTTCCCTCCACCTCGGTTGATCAGTTCGTGGCATCGATGCAACGAAAGCCTCGAGCAATGAGGATCAGCGTCGGTGGCAACGAGATGAGTGTTTTGGACGGCGCCGCTGCCACTCTGGACAGCGTCGGGCTAGTATTCTGCGAGATCGACGCGGGACGGTTGCTAAAGGTCTCCGGCCACAAGCCACAGGACGTGGTGGCCACGCTCGCGCGTCACGGTCTGCTCCAAGACAAAGCCTTCTACCCCCTGGCGCACATCGAAGATCCGACGCAACCGTTTCACGCCGTGTTCAAGAGAAGTGCGACGCTCAAGGTGCTGCAATGAATCAAATCCTCAGTCCGAACATCCGCCGCCGCTTGCACTTGCTAGTTCCCACGTGGCGTGACTCCCCCAACCTGTACCGCTTGGCGAAGGGCGCTCAGCTGGCCTACCTTAAGGTCACCACGCCGCGCCCCACGCCTCAGGTCGATCGCGAAGCGTTCCAAAAGAACCCCTTCATCTACACCGAGCGCGTCACCTTCGAGATTTCGAAGCAATGCGGGCTCGCCTGCACACACGAGAAGTGCCCGCTGTGGGTCGACTACGTCGCCGTGCGCAACGAAGGCGGGAATATCAAGGACTACAACGCGGCCGCCAAGGTCCTCGACGACAGCCTGATCGAAGCGACGCTGCGAATCTTGGGGCGGTACGAGTACGCGGGCATGTTGTCTTTTCACCGCTACAACGAGCCGCTCTTCGACCTCGATCGATTTCGTCGCCTGCTCGCGCTGTGCAAAGAGCACGCGCCGCTCGCCAATCCACGGCTGTGGACGAACGTATCTGTCCTCAAGCAGCGCTACCTCGACGAGTTCCTGGAAAACGGCCTCAAGAACGTGGTGGTCAGCGCTTACTCGCCCCAGTGGTTGAAGACCGCGACCGACATAAAGGCACACGCGGAAGAGTTCTGCCGAGAACGCGGCTTGCCCAAGCCGTCTTTCACGATTTTGAAGTTCTTGAGTGGCGGCGACGACCTCGACGATCGCATCGAGATCTACGACCGCGCAGTGTCGGGCCTGCCGCACGGCAATATCTACGAGCCGTGCTCTTCCCCGCTTCGCCTCATCGACATCGACGCCCGCGGCAACCTGGCGCTGTGTTGCTACGATTGGAAGAGCAACCACACCTACGGCAACATCGCCGAGACGCCCCTCGACGACATCATGCGCAACAGCACGATGCTGGACGATTACGTCAAGCTCATGTCGGGCCAACGCGAAAAGGCCGTGTGCATGGCGTGCAAGACAGCTCGCCAACCGGAGACGAAGGGCGCTTTCGGCCGTCCTCCGGAAGAAACCGAGTAGGCCAGCACTTGCCCAGTCTGGAACCCTGTTGTACCGAGCACTCCGCATCGGACAGGCGAACATGAGCGTAATACCAACGAACCCCCGCCGCTTGGCTTCGGGCCTCATGCGTAGATTTGGAGCGGCGACCCAGGTTCGCTTCGCCTACCCGCTCAAGATCGGTCGCTCCTGGTTTCGCGTCCCGGTCATCGACGGCGTAGGCGCCGGCCTCCTAGCGGCGCATGAGCGCTGGTTCTCGAAAGTAGTGGGCTTGCTGCTGCGCGACGCACCCGACGCTCTGTTCGTCGACATCGGGGCGAACGTCGGTCAAACGTTGCTGAAAGTGCGAGGCGAGCATCCGCACGTCCCGTACGTCGCTTTCGAGCCCAACCCCCACTGCGTTCACTACCTCCACGAGCTCATTAGAGCGAACCCCTCGCTGCACGGCGTGGTCGTCTATCCCGTTGGCTTGGCCGATCGCACACAGGTCATCGGCCTTCTGGTCGAGTACGACACCGACAGCCAAGGCACTGTCGTCCGTGATTTTCGGCGCGCCGACTCAGACAAGCATCAGATCCTGGTGGCGTTGGTCGATGCCGCGAGCGTCACTCACTTCACCGCCGAGCGCTACATCATCAAGATCGACGTAGAGGGTGGAGAGCTGGACGTTCTGAACGGTCTCGACAGCTTGCTGCGCGAACGGCGTCCCCCGGTCATTTGCGAAGTCTTGCCGGCATACTCGCCCGAGCGCACCGTACGGGTCGAGCGCCAGCAGCAGCTCGAGCAGCGCTTGCGAGACTGGCGCTACGCCGCCGTCCGACTCCCCACCAAAGAAAAGCCGAGCGTCGTTTCCGAGTTCGGCATCCATTCGAACCTCGACTGGAGCAACTACGCACTCGTTCCCAGCGAGCGGCAGGATTTGATCGACGGC
>JAYUYU010000914.1:0-3276 GCA_043752365.1 Myxococcales bacterium
GGATGAAGCGCGATCGAGTACATGCAGCCGCCGCTGATGTCCCGGGTTGTCGCCTCCGCGCTGTACCCGGGCCAGTGCTTATCGACTAGTAGCTCGTACTTGGCTCGAAGCTCGTCGCCTGCGGTCGGCATGACCGCGCAGGCTAGTTCCTCGGCTGCATGGCCTGCAAGGCATCCGCTAGCGTCTTCACCACGTCCCACCGGCCGGCAGCTGCCGCGTGTTCGAGGGCAGTGCTCAGGGCGATAACTGCTATGCCTGCGTCGGCAGCTGAGCGGGGTTCTGAGCTGTCACGACCTGTCACGGCCTCACGTGTGATCGGGCACTTAGCGTCACTTTGCGTCGCCGTCGGCTCGTCGGCCCGGCGACGAATAGCGCTGAATTCCGCCGAATCGTACGCTTCTGCCAGGCTTCGAATCCCCTTGGGGACGCCTTCAGTAGTGAACATCGATTCGACGGCCGCCGAGCCCTCAATGAGGTCACGGCGGCCGTTGTCCGTTGGCGTAAAGCGCAAAGGGGCGAAACGGGTCGCTTTGGCCCAAACGGCAAAGAGACTGCTGGGCGCCCGTAGCTCTCGCGCGATGGCAAGAAGGTCTTGTCGCGGGACGAGAGCGCAGGCTGCTTGATCGCCACCTAAAGCCGTAAGCCGCGTGCGGGCCGGCGGGGACGTTAATCGCGGCGGCGGCCTGGTTCGGCAGGGGGCGCTTGACTCCTGAGGGTTGGGCGCGCGCTATGCTGTGACATGGCGAACATCACGGTCCAGGTGGGTAACCTTCGGAAGAACCCCAAGGACGGCAAAGTCTACGTCGACGCAACGCCGCGAGATTTGACGGACAAGGTGTACGCCGTATTTGAGATAACCCTGACGCGCGATGCGGACGGCGTTGTGGAGCCCCACATCGGGACCTTCAACAACCCCGATCAGATCCCGATCACGTCCCCGCAGCTGCTGGGGCGTGTGCGCGAGTTCGTGCGCAACCAGAAGGCGGCGGTCCAAGCGAAATTTGCGGAGTAGGCTTCGGACCCAGACGGGTTAGGCTGCGCTCATGGGCCTTGGTCGAGAGCTCGGCAAGAAACTTCTGGTGCGTGCGTCCGGCAAAGTGGCCGATGCGCTGTCGCGCGCCGATGTGCTGGGCGGCAAAGTGCGCGAGCGCGTCGCCGAAAAGCTGGAGGCGCTGAAGGCGCCAACAGTACCGGCCAAGGTACCGCAATCGCCCGTGCCGCGCGCGCCCAGCGCGGTCGCCAAACCGCCGCCTGTGGGCTTGGGTGATCCGGCTCGCCCAGCGCAGGTTTTCGGACGTGAATCGTGCCCTTGGTCGGGGCGTGTCGTGGCCTTGCTCGAGTCGAACCGAGTTCAGCACAGCTATTTCGACCTGGACGCCTACGGTGGTGAGAGCGTGCTGCGCGAGCTCAAGCTCGAAACCAAGCAAGAGACAGTGCCGTACGTTTTCGTGCGCGGGCGCTTCATCGGCGGCTACAACGCGCTCGACGAGCTGCAGCGCTTGGGGCAGCTCGAGTACTTGATTTTGTCGGAAGCCGAACGCGCTCGGCATCCGCTGCACGGGCGTATCGAAGTGGCCGCCCGCCGTCACGACGGCGAGCACATTCCTGGAGCGTGAGTAAATGCTGATTCACTCGGTCTATTTTTGGTTCAAAGCAGACGCAGACCCGCACATCGTCGCTGATTTCGAGGCGGGGTTGCGACGCTTGCTCAGCATTCCGCAGATCAAGCAGGGCTTCATTGGCAAGCCCGAGCAAACGCCGCCGCGCCCGGTGATCGATCAAAGCTACGCCTGGGGACTCGTGGAGCACTTCGAAAATTTGGAGGCGCACGACGCCTACCAAGTGCATCCGCTTCACCTCGAGTTTTTGGAGCGCTTTCGGGCGAGCTGGGAACGAGTGCAGGTCTACGACGTGCGGGTTTGACGCCCACGCTGTGGCGGTCAGTTATGCCAAGAGCTCGCTGATCGGGCCTTTGCGCTTGGCAAAGCTCATGTCGCCGAACTCGGTGTCGGGCGCCCCCAGGGCGTTGAGGATGGTGATGTACAGGTCGTTGGTGGTGGCGGTGCTGCCGGCCTCGAGCGACGCTGCATTGGCTAGGCGCGCCTTGTGAAGCTCGACGAAGCGGCCCGTGTTGAGGTGGCCGCCCGCGCCGCCGAGCAGCATGTACGCGCCGTCGGTCGAGCAATGGATGCCGCCGGTGCTGAACTCGTTCGAGTAGAAAATCAGCGAGTTGTCGAGCAGCGGCACGCCGCCTTCCAGAAAGTCAGGCGAGTTGAGGCCGTCGGCAATCAGCTTCACGAGACCCATACGCCAGGCGCGGTTCTCTTTCATTTCGAGCTCCCACTTGGGCACATTGGCCGGGTCGTCCAGCGCACTGACCCAGTGACCGAGCGAATGGCCCAGGTCGTAGTCGGACACCAGCTGCAGGCCTGACGGCGCCCAGGGCGTGAGAATGTCGGCAATTTGCAGGTTTGCGACGTTGGTGGCGCCGCAACGCAGCGCGGCGACGATGAGCTCCGCATGAATGGGCGCCAGCTGCTCCTGGGAGCCGCCGCCCTTGAAATCGGGCGGCTGCGTTGGCACCACGCACTGAGCGCTCAGCTCCAACCCTTTGAGCTCCTTTTCGAGCGACGACAGGTGCTCTAGGTGCGCGTCGACGATTTGCTTATCGGCTTGGCCCAGCTTGCCTGTGAAGCCCCGGTAGCCGTCCATCAAGCTGTTCAGCATGCTGACCTTCAGCTCGCGCCGCAGCACGGCCTCCGGATCGGGCGTGCCGCTGACGACACCAGCGAAGAGCGTATTGAAAGCCGTGCGCGGATTGATTTCACCCTCGGTACGCTGGTCGCCCTTCGGACCCCAGAAGAAGCCCGAGCCGTAGTAGTGGCCGGGCACGAACAAGGCCAGGGGATTGGCCGGGCCGCCCTGGCTTTGCTGCAGGCGCTGCGCGGCGACCCAATCGATGGAAGGGCCAGTGGCGGTTTCGCCTTCGTCGCCGCTGCCACATTTGCCGCCCTCCGGCGAGCTGCCGTCGTCGCAGCCGGTAGAGCGCGCCACCAGCGAGGTACAGTTGGAGAGGCCGTGATCGCCGCCGTAACGGCCTCCCAAAGCCGCGCCGTTGTCGATGCCGCGAATGACCATCAGCTTCTTGGCCAACTCCGTGCCTTCGAAGATTTCGTGAGCGATGCCGAAGCTGGAGCCCGCTTGGGGCAGCCAATGATCGATCATCGGCATGGCTGGATCGTAGCCAGGGATTTTCGGATTGCCGGCGCGCAGACC
>JAYUYU010000915.1:0-3273 GCA_043752365.1 Myxococcales bacterium
CTGCCACCCGACCAGCGCGTTGGTGTCGAGTTGGCACGGTCGGCATCCAAGTCGAAGTAGTCGTTCGAGTAGTGCGTCATCCACTGTGCGGCGGTAATCGTGGCTTGGCCCCAAGCGTAGAGCTGCCAGTTGATGCCCACGCCTTGCGCCCTGGCCAAGGCCGACCCAAGCCCGAACAGCAGCAGCCCGCCCAGCAGGAAATGCGGTCGACCCAGCTTCACGAAAGCGCTTAGCCGCGCGACGGCAATCATCGAGCGTTCGTTGCTAGCATGCGCCGCCTAGCGTTTGGCCTTCTGTCGGTTGGCAATCGAGGCCCTGGGAGCCACCATCGCTGTTAAACCGGATTTCGTGACCCATCGGCGGAAGAAGCCGCACTAGGGCTGTGCATGGCGCAGCACGTCCGTTTCGGTCGCTCCCAGCTTGGCTACGCCGTTGGATTTTCTCTATTGGCTTGCACGGATCCGACATCCCCCAGTGCGTCCGGGGGAACGGCGTCTAGCAACGCTATGGCGGGGTCGGGCGGAGGTCCCGCGACCGCCGGCGCGGGTGTCGCCAACGCCGGCGCGTCCGGCGGCGGGACGACATTTTCCAACGGGGGACACCCGAGCGCCGGTGGGGGCATGGCGCCAAGCGCCGGCAGTAGTGGGGCCGCCCAGCCTGGCTGGCCAGAGCAGCCAGATGATCCGCGCATCGAGCAAGTGCCGGGCGGCACCGTGCAGCTCGGCTGGGCGCTGCAGTCCTGCAGCCAGCTCAGCGACCAATACCGAGCAGCAAGCAGGCGGTACCAAACGCGCCGGCGAACTCGACTGCACGCTCGTCGTCCACTTTGCCGTGCGCGCTCAGCAGGCTGTAGCCGCCCTGCAATCGCAGCCCAATAAAGGGTAGGCCTAACGGAACCCGAGCATCGACACCGGCCACGACCCCGACCCACGGCAACAGCAGCGCATGGCCCAGCGTTTGGGTCGGGTCGTCGGGCATGCCCTGCGCCCGAATCCAGCCAGCTCGCGCGCCACCAAACCCGCTGAGCTCGAGCTTACTCGAAGCAAAGACCCAGCCGCTCCCCAGCTGCAGACTGCCAAGCTGCAAGCTGGCGCGGCCTCGCGCTACGTCCTGCGAGGCGACCGCGAACGAAATTCCCGTCTCGATCGGAAAACGTGGCAAGGGCTCGGCGCGTCCGAGCAACGAGCCTCCCGCCAGCACTGCACCACCAAAAACGATGATTTCTGGGCCGACGCCCAGGGAGAAACCGGGGCGGCGCGTGGCCTTGGGCGCAGCAGCACGGGGCAGCGGTTCCGAACGTGGCTTGGGTGGCAGTTCCAACCAACTTGCACGAACGAGCTCGGCGACGGCAATCGCCAGCACGCGCCCGTGCGCTTCGGCGCCCACGCGCCTCAGATCGACCTCTCGTCGAACCAGCTTGCTGGTCAACTGATCGTCCACCTGGATCACGACGTTGACGCTGTCGAGCTCACACTCCAAGACGACTTGAGTCGCGGCTACCTGAGCGCCCGACTGCACCACCTCGGCGACGTCTACCAGCTCCACCGAAAGGAGGTGGGTGACCTCTGCGTGGTTGATTTGGGTACACGTTCCACCATCGAGCGCCACGAGTGGAAGTCCCAGCGCCGGCCGGGCAATCCAAAACAGAGTAGTCGCAGCCAGGCTCGCCAGCTTCAAGGGAGGTCAAGCCGAGCACGAATCTCCTGTGCCCGCACCCCCCGCGGATAGCGGCCGAGGTACTGGCGCCCCAGGGCTTCGGCCTGGGCCTTGCCGCCGGCTGCCCACAACGCCAGGGCTTGGCGCGCCAGAGCGTCTTCAGCAAGCGGCCCCGACGGTTCGAGCGAACGAGTTTTCCCGAACGCGCGCGCGGCGTCTGCCCAGCGACCGAGCTGCTCGTAGACTCGACCGAGCGTAAAGCTTGCGCTCGGTGCGCGCGAATCAGCGGGGTGCCGGGACAGTAGCTCACTCAATGGAGCGACGGCCTCCGCCGGGTGACCGCTGAGTCGCGCGACGTCCGCACGCAGCAGCATTTCCTCCACGCTCGAACGTGGCGGTGTCGCCGAAGCGCGCATGGCCACGTACGCCTGCGTGAACTTTCCGGCTCGGGCAAGGCCCCGCCAATCCGTACCCTGCTCACCGGCGCTAGCGACAGCGGGCGGCGTGCCGTGAGGCTCGCCGGGCTCGGGCTCCTGAAGCGACGCGGGTTGGGGGGGTGTAGCGGCGCCTCCAACACCGGCCGCGACGGCCTGACCGAGCGCGAAGCGCTGCGCTTGACCAGCGGTCAACGTGGCCAACTGCTCGCGCGCTCGGACACGCACCACGCCCTCGTGGACGCGCACCTCGACGTCGAGCCCGCCCCTGGTCACCTCGAATACGGTGCCCACCACCTCCACCTGCACGTTTTCGACCTCGACTACGAAGCGACGAGCGGGGTTGGGAACGACTTCGAAGCGCGCCGAGCCCCGCGCCAACTGAACTTGAGTAAGGTCTGGCGTGTGCCGAACGACGCGGACGTCGCTAGCGTGACGGCGCTGGATCCGCGAGCCGTCCTCCAACAATTGCGTTTGAGAACGCAGCGCGGCTACGGGCTGGTGGGGCTGCGCCGCAGGTCGTAGAGCCGACCACGCTAGTCCCGCCCCCAGTGCAACCACCAAGGCTCCCGAGGCCCAAACGCGTGCATGCTGCCGCTGCCTCACGCGCTTCACGACGTGCTGACGGAGCCGCTCGTCGTGCCCGACGAGCCCTGCCGCGTCGAGCTGGGCGCTGGCCTGCGCGATCATCCGATTCAGCTCGTTCATCGCCGCACCGCCTTGTCGATGACCTTTTGAGCCGCCGCTATCCGTCGCTTGGCCGTGGAAAGGGAACACTGGCACAGCTCAGCCACCGTCTCGACTGGCTCGTCCTCCAGCACCCGTAACGTCCAAGCGACCCGTTCCGCCGTCGGCACCTTGTCCAGGACATGAAAGACCTCATTCAACAAGCGGCGATGCTCCGCCGAGGCGCCTTGCTTCAAATACGGGCTCAGATCCAGCTGCTCGGGCTCGGCGTCGAGCGAGATGAAACGCCGGATCCGGCGCCGTCGAAGCCGACGCACCGCAGTCCTGACCGTGATGCCGGCGAGCCAGCCGCGTAGCGCGTTGGGGTCTCGCAGCGTCGTGAAACGCTCGCTTGCGATCACGAACACGTCCTGAATCAAATCATCGACCTCGTCAGGACGACCCAGCAGACGCAAACCAAGCTTGGCGACGTAGGGCACGTAACGACTGTAGGCGA
>JAYUYU010000916.1:0-3267 GCA_043752365.1 Myxococcales bacterium
GGCGTCAAAGATCGCGAGCCGCTCAGCGGCAATGACGCTTTGCCCGCGGATGGCTCACCCATCTACGCGTTCGCAGAATTGGCAAACCCGGTCGGCGAAAGCGAGAACGTGCGCATCACGTTCGAGCGCCGGGGCGGCAGTGAGCGCGTGGGCGAGGTGACGTTGCCGGTGCCGGGCAGCACTTCGCGTCACCGCACCTGGGCGTTCACGCGTTTCATCCGCGTAGCTGGCGTGTGGGAAGCCGTGCTGTGGAGCGAACAGGGTACGGAGCTGGGCCGCACCAGCTTCGAGGTGAAGGCCTCGTGATTTGCGAAGGCGCTACAGGCCGCAGGTGATGCGCGTGTCGCCCGCAGGTGCCGCGACCGCCACCACGCGCACGAAGAAGCCCTTTTCGCAGGTGTCGTTGCGCAGCACGACGACCTTGGCGTCGACGCAGTCGATCAAGCTTTCGTTGCCCGCGACTTCACTGACGCTGCCGCCGCCTTTGCCGTTCGTGCCATTTTCGGCGAACGAGAGGTAAGCCTTGGTCAGGTACGGCGTGACCCCCAAGCCATGTTCGAAGCTAACCTTCGACTTGGCAGGGAAGGGTGTGAGCATGCTGTCCCACGGTGAGGAGGTGAAGACCAGGCTCTCTTCGTCCGTGGTTCCTCCCGTCGCCGGGATGGGGTTGTCCGTGCCGTCCGGACAATTGTCGAGCTCGCTACATCCGCAAGTTGCAAAAGCCAGGACGGACGCCACGGTAAGCGGCAGGTAGGGGTTAGTCATCGCTCGTCTTTCGCGCACGGCTCTGCTTCTTCTTGGAGTTGACACGCTTGTCGTTGAGCCGGGCCCGCTTGGCGGCTTTGGTGGGGCGCGTGGGGCGGCGCCGTTTGGGGGTGACCATGGCTTTTGCGATCAAGTCCGCCAAGCGGTTTCGCGCGTCCGCCAGGTTTTGTGGCTGGTTGCGGGTGACCTGGCTGGTGATCAGAATGCGTCCTTCGCCGTCTAGTCGGTGCTGGGCCAAGGCCCGCAGGCGCGCTTTCACGCTGTCCGACAGCGAATCCGACGCTTCGAAGTCGAAGCGTAGCTCCACCTTGCTCGACACCTTGTTCACGTTCTGCCCGCCCGGCCCCGACGAGCGCACAGCCGTCCACTCGAGCTCGCGCTGCGGGATGGTCAGGGTCAGATTCGGTAGGAGCAGATCGCGCATTGCTGGGACTGGCCAACGGGCGGGAGAACGAGACCACGTAACGAAGCGCGCACGGCAAAGCTAGCACCCGCCAATCCGCGCATGCTAGTCAGGGAGGTTTCGCTGGCTTCCGGAGGGATTATCGATGCTCATTTCGCCTCGTCCGTTCATGTTGCGTGGGTTGATGTCGCTCGCCTTTTTGGCGTGCGCCTGCGGTGACGACGATAAGCAGGCCGTAGTCACGAATGATGAAAACGAAGGTGGAGCGCCCGCAGTGGCTCCGACCTTCCCGCCCGCGCTCGGTCCGGAGGATTGTGCCACCACCACTTCTGCGATCAGCTTGAGCCAACCCGACGGCGCGGCGGTCTGGGGAGGCCTGGCGTTGCTCGATTTCGAGGTCGAAGGCGGCAAGGTCGACCAGTTCGACGTCCAAGCCTTCGATCCGTCCCTGGCAGCTTGGACCAGCTTCTATACCAACGTCGAGGCGCAGGGGCAGAGGGAAGACGGCGGCTACTTCCTGGCGGTCAGCCCGTATTTTTCGGAAGCCAACAAGGCGCTGGAGCTGAAGTTGCGCGTGCGGCCTACCCAACAGGGTTGTCCCGACGCCGATTGGACCGAGACCAGCAGCTTTGGCGCGGGCGACCCCTTGGTCGGCACCCAATGGACGGCGCAGATTGCGGCGGTAGACTTCTTTGGGGAGTTCAATGTGCAGCGCTCCTCGATTCCCAACGTTACGACCCTGCCTGCGTCGCCCCTGACGTTCGGGGATGCCACCCTGTCGGTCGACTTCGGTAAGAAGGGCGTCTTCACGCAGGTCGTAACCGTGCCCCTTTCGACCGAGCCGGACGCACCGTACGACGGCTGCACCCTGAGCCTGACGTTCAGCGGTACGTACCAGGTCTCGCTGCGCGCTCAGTACGGTGGCGTAAGGCTCGCGATTTCCGAGCAAGCGTTGACCAGCATCAAGGGCACGGCGTGTGACTTTCCCGCGGTCGAGGACATGACCCTTTCGGCGGACGACTTCGACCAGCGGGTGAACGCCTACACGCAGCAAGGCATCTCGATTGACTACTTGCCGACGCTGTTCACCGACCCTACGTCGCCGCTCTGGCAAAACAGCAATTTTGCCGAGATTTTCCGGCAATTGCCCAGTTTCTTAGGTTACGCGACGCCAACTGAATCGGGCAACGTGAACGGCTACACCAACGTCCAGGAGCTGATTCTCGAGCGCCAGTAACTGCGGCGACGACCGCCAACCCACCAGCACTAACGCGGAAGCGCGCCCGCGCCGTAGACAGTTGCGGCTGGGTAGTTCTATTCTTGTAGGTTGGACATGACTGCACCTTGGGTTCGCGTGGGTTTGTCGTGCCTTGCAGGGCTCGGCATGGCGTTGGGCTCGGTAACGGCGCTGGCAGCGGCGGGCACGAGCTTGGTCGTCGACGGCAGTTTGACGAGCAACGCCTGTCCGGACGGTGGCGCTGCCATCAATGGCGGGCGCGGCTGTCGCTACGGCGGCACGAAGACCTTCGATAAAATCACCGTCCAAAACGGCGGCGTTATCGAAGTGGTGCCGTTCAACAACGTCGTCGCCAACATGGCTACCCTCGGCAACCTGGTGCTGAAGAGCCTGAGCACCATCGACGTGGACGCGACTTCGCGCATCACCGCGAAGGGCGCCGGTTACCAAGGTGAGCTGTGCAACAACGGCCCTGGTCCCGCTGCGTTTCCGTTTTCGGGCGGGCGCGGCGGCTGCTCGGTGCGTGACTCCGGCGGCGGCGGCGCGCACTTTGGTCGCGGCGGCAAGGGCACCAAGGACTGCTTTATCTTCCCCGGGCCCAACGGCGCCGCCGACGTCACCTGCACGTTTCCCAACGAGTGGGAGGAAGCGTGCGGCACCAAGGCCGTGAGCAGCATGGGTGTTATCAGCTGCAACGGCACTGCGACGCAGCCCGGTGGCTTGACCTGTTACGGCTCGACGAACCCGGCTCAAGGCCAAGGCGACGCGCTTCCGGACGTATCCGGTCAGTCTTTCTGGCACAACATTTTGGATCCCGAGTTCGGTGCGGCGGGCGGCGACAAGGGTTGCGGCGACAACAACG
>JAYUYU010000917.1:0-19190 GCA_043752365.1 Myxococcales bacterium
CCACAGGCTGCGGCCCAGCGAGCCGAAATTTCGGCGCTGGGTTGCACGCTCGCCCACGTCTCGAGCGCTAAGCGCACGATATCGGTGCGTTCTGCCGCAATCGCTGCCTGTTCGATCGCGGTCAACAGCTGCGGCAGCTGTGCCGCGGGAGCGTTCGCCACATCCAGCACGCGGTCGCGCAGAAAGTGCTGGGCAGCACGCTGCGCCAAGTCGTGGGCCAGCTGCACGGCACGCCGCCGCTCGTCGTCGGAGCTTTGCGGGACCGACTCGAAGGCGACGGGCAGCTCTTGCGTGGCAGCGGGTGACGTAGCGAGCGACAGCAGCGCCGCGGCCTCGCTGCCACCGGCTCTGAGGTGCAGCAGCGGCACGACCTGCGAGAGCTCGCCTTGCAGCACCTGCTCTCGCTGATCAGCAGGGAGGGACTTCAGGCGGGTGTCGAGCACCATGAGCGCCGGCTGCGGCAGTAAGTCGAGCACGGGCGCAGGGCGTGCGGTCGCGCGTAGCAACGCCAGCAAGCGTTCCTTCGGCGGTGCGAGCGCAGGAGCCGCAGCGGCGGCCTTCGGCGTTGCCGCAGGCGTGAGCGGGGGCGTGGTCGCGGAACAGGCGCTGATGGCGAGCATTGAAGTCGCGGCAAAGCGCTGAAAAAGCCTGGGCGTGGGCATCAGAACCTGAACCGCCCCAGAAAATACAAGCTGCGATCGTCGGCTGTGCCCTCGGGCCCCACCAATCGATGAAAACGCAGGGAGAAGCCGATGTCGACGTCGCGGGCGACGTCGAACAAGATGCCGCCTTCGAGCGGCATGGCAAAGTCGTCGAAGAAGCCGTCGAAGGGTCCGCCGACGCCGCTGCCGACGAACGGCACGACCACGTCGGTGGCCTGAAAGTAGAACCAGAACGGCAGATTCAAGTCTTGGGCGTTGCCGCCGCGACGGTTGGTGAAGCCGATGTACACCGACGGATCGAAGACCAACGCGGTGATGGACCCGATGTTGACGCGCCCGAGCACGCCGCCTTGAATGCCCATCTCGAATGGCGAGAAGCTGCGGATAGGCACGCCAGCGTGCAGATCGAGCTCGAATTTGTTCGAGCCCGTCAGGTAGTACATGAGGTCGAAGCCCGCGTCGTTGTACGGCTTGTCGCAACCGTTCATGCACAGGCCGTCGCGATGCGAAATTCCGAGCGACAAGTCGTCGGTGACGGCCCAGTAGAAATGAGGCGCCAGCTTGACCGGCTGGGCGACGCCGTCGCGCGAAGCGTTGATCTCGAGCATGGCCGGGCGTGCCGGGTCACCCGTCAGCTCGAACGAGCCTTTGGGCATCAAGAAGCTCTTGCGCGTCCACTGCTCGGCCTGCGCCGGACAGGCCAAAAGCAGACAAAAAGCCGCTAGGACGGGCCCGAAAGCTTTTTTTAAGCTCATAAGGGCGCCATCCTAGAACGCCAATCCATTTGCAGCCACCGCGTTCTAGGTTCCTAGCGTGACAAACGATTTGTTGGGGCACCGCGGGGGCGAGAATTCGTGACGAGGAGCGCCCCCGCGTGGGGGGAGGCTCAGCCGAATTCACTTCGGCTGAGGGGGGCGGCGCGTGCCGCCCCACCAGGAAGATTGTCGACCTTTTCAACCAGGCGTCAGCATGATCGGGTAGCTGACGGTTACGATGCCACCTTCGGGAGACGGGAATGAGAGCCCGTAGAAGGCACTGGCCACGCACGACTTTACTTGTGCGTCCGGAAGATCGCCGCCAGCCGATACGTTGCTCACGGCGCCATCGCTACCGATGACGAAGCGAGCCGTGACGCGCCCTTCGAGGTTGGGGTTCGCGCGCAACCCCATTTCGTAGCACTGACGAAAGCGACCGAAGTTCTGGCGCACGATGCGTTGAATGACGTCCGACGGTAGCCGCCCGCTCACGGTCGTCACTCCATTGGGTCGAATGCTCGGACCCGTGGGCTTGTACGTGCCGCCCAATCGCCCCATCGAGCGAGCTATGCCGCCGCAGTCCATGCCCATGCACGTACCAATCCGACCCATGCCCACGCCGCTGCCGGGGCCGCCACCGCCGCGCTCGAGCCCTGAGACCGACAAGCCGCCGGTGCCGTGACCTTCGCCAATATCGGCGCTGTACATATCACCCCAGGCGTTCGTGGCATCCGGACCCGTCGCCGTGTCGGCGCCCCAAGGCGAGCTGGGGGCGCTCGAAGCGTTCAGGGTGTTGAGCAGCCCAATCGTGCCAAAGTCTTTGGCTTCGGCGACCATTTCGGCGCGCGACACAACGCGCTCCGCCGTGGTGCCTTTGATGGCCATGCGTCCCGCGGTCTTGACACTCGGGTTGCCGGCCTTGCCCTCGGGGCCGCGGTTGCGTTCAGCGGGCTCGCCCTTCTCACCACCGCCGGGCTCGGCTTGTCGAGGCGGTTCTTGCTCTTCGCGCACCGCGCTGGCGTGCAGGTACTGCTGCATAAGCTCGAGGCGATCCTTGTTCAGCTCGTCCTCTGCGCCCCACGCCATGCTGGGCGTCAGGTACGCCAACGACGCGACTAGCAAGCCTTGCAGCAGCGCAGCCGTGCCCATGGTGATGACCGCCGAACGCTCGACGCCCAGCACGGCGCGCGGCATGCTCGCCAGCTTCTCGCAGCCCGCAACGCGAAAGGTAACGCCAGAAGCCTCGATGAGCACCACGCGGTCTTGGCGCAACTCGATGCCGCGCGCGCCCAGCGCTATGTCCGAGCAATCGACGATAGCGGCGCCGACGTCGACCTCGCGCCCTTGTTCGAGCACCCGGGGGGTCTCGTTGGAGCTGAAGACCGCGAACGGCACGCCGTTGCGAATCGCAACGATTTCGCGTCGTTCGGTGCCCAAGCGCTCAGACGCCAGCGCAAAGTCGATATCACCAGCGGGGCTTGTACCGGCGCCGCCCGCCGCGCCCACCTCGCCGACCGCGTACTTGCGCGGTGGCGTGAGCTGCGCGACAGCGAGCACGTTGCTGCCCCACAGCACCGTTACTTCGAGTGACTCTGCAATCGGGGCGCCTTGGTTGGCGGGCGAGCGCACCGCTGGTTCCGGCTCGCACTTCAGGAAGGGGTTGCGGGTAGATGCAAATACTCGATGGTCGAACACAGCTGGCGAGCCAGCCGCTGGGTGCAGCGATGCCATAACGATTTCTCCTTAATTGGATGATGACGTCGCTAACGCGCGCTGCGGAGCCAAAACCCCGCAGCAAACAGCCGCGTTACTGGCCGGCTCCGCCCGTTACCGAGCTACCGTCCCGAACGTCACGCCCAAACCAGACACGACCCTCGCCGCAAAGTTCCCGGGCCCCCGCGCTTTCCGCCCACACCCGCTTACTTCTGGCCCACCTCGCAAGCACCCAACGCACCCAACGCACCCAACGACTGAGAAACCCTAAAGGAAACCCTGAGCGGTGCCGTTGCCCTACATGCACCAATATAGCGCCAAGCGCAGATTTTAAAAGGCGAGCGAGCCGCACCGAAAAATCCAAGCCGTGCGGCCAAGTCGGCATGTTACGGTTGAGGGTTGAGGGACTGTCCGTGAACGAAAACCGCAAGCTGGACGGCTACGAGGAAGAATCTGACGATAGGACTGCGATCGTCAGCCTCAAGGAGCTGAAGGCGCCGCGCAAGCAATCGAAAGACCGCCACCTGCTGGTGCGGGTGCGCGGCGCAGAGCTCGGCCGAGTCACTCCGCTCTCCCCCGAGCGCGTGCGCGTCGGTCGCAGTCAAGACTCCGAACTTTTTCTGTCGGACGATGGCGTGAGCCGCCGCCACGCTAGCCTGCACCGCCAAGGCAATACTTACATCGTCAAAGACGAAGGTAGCGCCAACGGCACCTTCGTCGCGGGGGTCAAAGTCGACAGCCACGAGCTGCGCGACGGCGATGTAGTTCAGTTCGGTCCGACGGCAGTCTTCCGCTACACCCTCAGCGACGAGAGCCAAGAGGCGCTGCTCCGCCAGCTGTACGACGCAAGCGTCACCGACGCGCTCACGGGGGCGCACAACCGCGAGCATTTCGACACGCAGCTTCGGGCCGAGCTCTCATACGCGCGCCGCCACAACACCGACGTATCGCTCGTCATCTTCGACGCGGACCACTTCAAGAAGGTCAACGACACGTACGGCCACCAGGTGGGCGACAGCGTGCTCATGGAAATTGCCAACGTGGTGCGGGGCACGGTGCGCAGCGAGGACGTCTTCGCGCGCTACGGCGGCGAAGAGTTCGCGCTGGTCCTGCGCGGCATCGACATCGAAGGCTGCGGCGCCGTGGCCGAGCGGCTGCGCGAGCGCATCGCGGCGCTCAAGATTAAGACGGATCGGGGACCGCTGGGCGTCACGGTCAGCGCCGGCTGCGCCTCGCTGACCACCGTCACCGAAAAGACGCCCGAGGGCATGATCTCGGTCGCCGACCGCCGCCTGTACGGCGCCAAACACGCGGGCAGGAATCGCGTGGTAACCAGCGACTGACTCGGCCTAGCGGCGCGCTTGACTCCCCGCGCGGCTAAGGGGAAGAGGCGCTGTGGAAGAGCCGCTCGCGCCACCCGGCAATGCGCTCCGGCCGCGCTCGCTGGTCTACGTCGCGCTCGGCTTCGTCGCCCTCGTAGTGCTGCTGGCGAGCGACGCCAGTTTCGGGCTCAGCGTGCCGCTTGGTCTACTGTCCGCGTCGGTAGCCGGCTTCGGCGTGCTCGATTTCATGGGCTGCTTCGACGACCCCGAGGCGCCGGGCATCGGCCTGGGTGACTATTCGCCGAGGCAGCTCGCCGGGCGGCTGCTCGTGCTGGGCGTTGCATCAATTTTGTGGGTGATGGTGCTACGGCTGGTGGTGGCCGGCCTGCCACCGCAGCCGAGTTGGCTGGGGCCACTGTTGGTCACCGCAAGCTCGCTCGGCGGCGTCGTGGCCGTGGGGCGGCTGTTCGCTACCTCCAACCCAGTGGGCCCAGGGCTGTGCGAGCGACCAGGCTTTTGGCTCGTGCTGCTGGGCGTGGGCCTGTATGTGCCTCTCCTGGGCTGCTACTCGCTGCTCGATCCTTGGGAGCCTCACTACGGCGAAGTGGCGCGCGAAATGCTAGCGCGCAACGACTGGATCTCGCTGTGGTGGGCCCAGGAGGGCTGGTTTTGGTCGAAGCCGGTGCTCGACTTCTGGCTGCAGGGGCTGTTCTTCGCCTTGTTGGGGGTGAGGTTTCGTCCGGACGAGATGCTGAGCGAAGCCGCGCACCATCGCTTGCCGCAGCCGGAGTGGGCAGCGCGCATGCCCGTGGTGATACTAACGCTGGTCGCGGTCTACGCTTTGTATCGCTTCGTGGCTGCGGCGGCGGGAAAGCGGGCCGGCTTCCTTGCCGGGCTGGTGCTGCTCTGCGCGCCTTACTGGTCCTTGCTGGCTCACCAGAGCATGACCGACATGGTCTACGTGGCGCCGCTGACCACAGCGCTCTCCTTGTTTGGCTTGGCGCTGCTGGTCGATCCAGAACGACTCGCGCCGTCCATCACGCTCAGCGGCAGCGGTCGCAGCTTGAGGCTATCGGCCGCGCACGGGCTGTTCGGGTTGATCACGCTGAGCGCGCTGCCGCAGCTCGGCTACCTGGTGTCGCGCAACCTGACACTGCAAATCGCCGCACCGCCGTACGGGTTTCGCTGGCATTTGGACGAGCTATTCTCGGGCTCGGGACTGGGCAATTGCGGCCTGCCCGGCAACGAAATTTGCCGCGCCGTGCAGCCCGTCAACGCCATGTTTCAGCCCGCGCTAGGGGCCGTCATGTTTGGCGCGGCGCTGCTGTACTTGTTGTGGCTGAACCGCGGCGAACGCCGCCAAAAGCGCCTGTTGTACTTGGGCGCTTGGTACTTCACGGCGCTGGCCGCGCTGGCCAAGGGTGCGCCGGGGCTGGTGCTGCCAATCGTGATCGCAGGCGCCGTGCTGGTTGCGCGCCGCGATTGGCTGGAGCTCACGCGCGCCGAGCTGGCAAGCTTGGGCCTGCTGCTCGCGGCGGTGTGCCTGCCTTGGTACGTCCAAGCTTACATGCGGCACGGCGAACAGTTCACCGACCGCTTGCTGATTCACGACATGTACAAGCGTGCCTTCGTGCACGTGCACGACACCAACGCAGGCAGCGACACGTCGCTCCGCTACTACATCTGGCAGCTGGGCTACGGGCTCTTTCCCTGGACTGCGCTAGCGCCGCTCGGGCTCGGCATCGCCCTTGCGCGGAGCCAAGACGAGGACCGCCGACTGCGGGAGCTGGCGCTGGTAGTGGTGCTTTGGCTGGCCTTGGCCTTCGCGTTGTTCACGTTGTCTTTGACCAAGTTTCATCACTATGCGCTGCCGTGCGCCCCGCCCCTCGCGGTAGGCGCCGCGCTGCTGTTGGAGCGCGCCCTGGGCGACCGGCAATTGCCGCTGAGCTGGCGCCGCGTGCCCTACCTGTTTGGGCTCGCGATGGCGGCCGGCGTGCTGGTCTGGGGCGGCATGCGCTTTCGCGACGGCAACGTGCTCGGCCGATTGAGCGGCGACCACCTCCTGCCGACCGCGGCGGCCTGGCAAGGCTGGGTCGGTTTGGCAACCGGGCTGCTGATGGCGGCGGCCGCGGAGCGCTATTGGGGCCGAAAGTCCGAGCCTAGCCGCGACAGCGCGCTGCCCAGCTTGGCGCTGCTGGCGGCGCCGCTCACGTTGCTCGTGGCGCACGACTTGTCGACGTCAATCGCGGGCGACGTGCCGGGCTCCGCGCGTTTGTTGCACCTCGTCACGTACAACTACAAGCGCCTCTGGCCCGCGACGCTCGATTTCGAAGCGGCGCAGTGGGGCTTCGGGGTCGCGGCCGCGACCTGCTTGCTGCTCTGGCTGGTGCCGCGCTTTCGCGCGACCGGCAGTTTGCTGTTGGCGGCGGTCGGGGTCTGGTTCTGCGCGTTCACGCTGTGGATTTACCTGCCCGCGCTCGCCCCGCACTTCGGGCAACGAGAGGTGATACTGGCCTACTACCAAACGCGCCAAGGGCCCGAGGAGCCGATTGTTGCCTACCAAATGAATTGGAAGGGCGAGAACTTCTACACCGGCAATCGGCTGCCTGCTTTCGTCTCGACTGGCGCGAAATTCAAAAAATGGCTGAAGGCGCAGCGCAAGGCCGGCACGAAGGTGTTGTTCTTCGTGAGCGAGCACGGGCGCGTCGGCACCTTGAAGAGCGAGCTTGGCGGCGGCTTTCGCGCGCGCACGCTGACCGACAAAGCGTTGAACAACAAGTTCGCCCTGGTCAGGGTCGAGCTGACCGCTGAGCCAACGAACGTCGGCGACAATAACAACGCGGAGTAGGGTCGTGGGTCGCTACGGTGGTGGCTGACTCAGCTCGTGCTTGATTCGTAGTCGACCATGCGCACCCCGCGCCGAGCCTTGTCGGCTTCGGTCGCTGCCCGCACGCGCTCGTAAAGCTTGACCACGTCTGTCTTGATCGACAGCACGTGCAGCTCTGGCGTGGTCTTGTCGAATGTCTTCAGCATGAGGTTGCCGGTGCCCATGATGCGTTGTCCGAAGGGGCGCTCGACAGTATAATCAGCGACGCGGTACAGGTCGATTTGCTCGAGCGTCTTCGACAGCACGCCGGATTCCACCACGATGCGGCGGGTGGTGATACGGTAGCTCTTACTCAGCGTCTGAAACCAGCGCACCAGCAGCCACAGGCCCAACGTAAAGATGGCCGCCAAGAGCGTGGTGAAGCTCGGCACCAGGGCCGCGCGGCCCTCGAATAGCACTTCTTCACCGTCGTGAGACGCGAGCGTGGCGATTGCCATGGGCAGATCGAGTAGCACGACTTGAGTGAGGTTGGGGTAGCGGCTACGATCTTGGCCTATGCCCAGCCGGCCCGAAGTGCGCATTGCCCTGTTTGGCATGAAGGGCGCGGGCAAGACGACCCTGCTCGCCAGCTATTTTGGCAACCAGCAACGTAACGCTTTCGAAGAGCAGCACGGCTTTCGCTTGGAGGCGGCCGACGCCGCGCAGGGCAGCGTGCTGTTGTCACGCTACTACCGGCTCGAGGGCGGAGATTTTCCAATCGGGACCGACGGCTTCGACACGCTGCGCTTCGGCCTCAAGGTACACGAGCTGCCAACCCCCAGCTTGGACGTGGTCTGGTACGACTACCCTGGCGGCTGGTGGGAGACGGCGCCGAGCGACGAGGCGGAGCGCGACGCGCGCCGGAAAGCTCTCGAGCTGTTGCTGGACAGCCACGCCGCCATCTTGCTGATCGATTCGGAGCGCTACCTCGAACAGGGACTCACCTACGTGCGCAGCCTGCTCGATCAATTCCGTGCAGAGATTCGCCGCATCGTGAACGAGCTGTCAGCGCTGGGCAAAGCGCCAGATTTTCCGGAGCAGTGGCTGATCGCGTTCTCGAAAGCGGACCTGCTGCCATTGCACACCACGGCGCTCACGCTGGCGCAGGAGCTGCGCGAAGGTGCCGCCGACCAGCTGATGGGCGTCCAGAAAGCCGTCGGTGGCTCCAGCAGCTTTGGCCAGGAATTCTTGCTGCTGAGCGCGGTGCGGGGCGACGGGCGGCGAGTGTTGGACGCGCACCAAAGCTTGGGGCTCACGACCATCGCCCCGCTGGTGCTGATGGGCGCGCTGTCGCGGGTCGCCGAAAAGACGGGGCGCGGCCGCGTGTGGGGCACCCTGGCCACCGCGCTCGACGTGATGCGCAACTTGACCGAGGTCATCGACAAGCTCGACGATTTTTTGCCCGGCAAATACCGAATTCTCACGGTGCTGATCAAGGCGCTGCGCACCAAAGAAGGGCTCTCGGTCAGCGCCGAAAAGCTGCGTAAGCGTCAGAAAACGGCCGCGCACCGCGGCCGTGCGCTCGACGCTGTCGCCTACGCGCTCAGGGCCGAGCTGGCCAGCCCAGACACCGAGCGCGCGTACTTCAAGACCAGGTTGACCGATGGCTGAGACGCTCACGCTGCGTTTTTGCGACGTGCTGTATCGGACGCGCGGCCACGACTGGGATTACGCCTTCCTGCTCCAGCCGGAGCCGCTGCTGGGTGAGGGTTGGTACGCGCTGCACCGTCGCATTTTCGCCAACGTCGAGCCGAACGGGACCCCGGTGCTGCTGCGCGGCGAGCTGGCCGTCGGCACGGGGCAGCCCTTTTTTGCCACTGCCTTCACCGACACCAAGCGCCACGACTATCAGGCCCGACCGATCGCGCACTACCTGGCCTGGTTCGGGCCGGCCGCCGAGCGCGCTCCCGGCGTCAGCTTCGGCGAGGGTTTGGTCGAGGCGCTGGGCGCGGCGCTTGACAGCGTCTTCGACCTGGCCCCCGAGGCCGTGAGACACGGCGAAACCAAGGCACTGGACGCGCTGCTGCGCGCGCGCTTTCAAGCCGCCGTGCCGGGCCACGAAGTGAGCGTGAGCTGTGAGCCGTCCCGGGCGCTGCGCTGGCTGGGCAGCGTCGCCCCGTGACGACACCCGAGCCTCAGTCTTCGTCTGCCTTCAAAATGGCTTCGAAGTCGCGATCCATGATCGTTTTACGACCTGCCGTGGCCGCGTGGCGAATGGCCTTGTCGCACAGCTTGCGCAGATGCGCAGACAACACGTCGACGGCGCCGTCCGACGTGCTCATGCCCGAGCGCGCCTTCACGTAGGCTTTCAGCTTCGAGACGACGACCAGCACGTCTTTGGGCAAGCCGTCGTCCGACAACCCCACGACGCGCCGCGCCTTGTCCGCTTCGTCGGCCATTTCGGTCGATTTCTCTTCCTCAGCAAGCTCGGCCAAGTATTGCTCGCGGCTCGGCGCTTTGACCGGCTCGGCCCAGGCGTCGCGGTGTCGCATGCCCGGTACGTGAGCGTCCCAACACGACACGGAGCAGAAGAACATGCCCATGCGCTTGCGGTTGCAGGTCGAAACGCTACAGCGATAGTAATCGGCCGAGAATGCAATCGGTCGCTTGCATTCACTGCACAGCTTGAAGTGCTGGGGTGCCTCGGCGCTCACGTCCGGTGAAGCTTGCCCGAAAGCCGTCGCGCTGCAAAGCGCGGGGCGCTTTCCAACACGCCAGCGGTGAATAGTCCTGACGCCGACGGCAGTGCTCGGAAACCGCGCCGCTCTTTCCCCCTGCCCCTGCCCCTGCCCCTGCCGCGCAGCGCTTGCGATTTCGGTGCTTTCCCCGCACAATTGCGGTTGCTGGCCTCGGGTTGCCATGAAGAAAACCGTCGCGTTCGGAGAAGTTTTGCTGCGCCTCAGCCCCCCGGGCAGCGAGCGCTTCATGCAATCCCCCGTGTTGGGGGCGACCTTTGGTGGCGGCGAGGCCAACGTCGCGCTCAGCCTCGCCGGATTGGGGCTCGACAGCCACTTCGTGACACGCCTGCCTGCCCACAGCATCGGCGACGCGGCGCTGCGCGCGCTGCGCTCGGAGGGCGTGCAAACCGAGCACGTCGTGCGCGGCGGTGATCGCGTCGGCATTTACTACGCCGAGGGCGGGGCCCATCCTCGCGACGCCACCGTGGTTTACGATCGCGCGCATTCGTCGATCACGGATCTCCATCCAGCTGCCGTCGATTGGGATCGCGTGTTCACCGGCGCGCATTGGTTTCACGTCAGCGGTATCACTCCAGCGCTGGGCCCCAAGCCACAAGCCAGCACCTACGTGGCGCTCGAAGCCGCCAAGCGCGCTGGGGTCACCGTGAGCTTCGGCGTGCACTACCGCGCCAAGCTTTGGTCGCCCGAGGACGCGCAGCGCGTGCTACGCCCCTTGCTCAGCTACGTCGACATCGTGTTCGCCAACGAAGACGACATTCGCTACGGCCTGGGCGTCGTGCGCAGCCACACCGAACGCAGCGGTGAAACCGGCAGCACTGAGAGCTACCGGCAACTGGCCGAGCGCGTGGCGAGCGAATTCGGCATTCAAATGGTCGCCATGACGCTGCGCGAGCGCATTTCCTCCACCGACCACACGTGGAGCGGCTTGTTGTACGAGCAAGGCAGCAACACCTTGTTCGAGTCCGCGCACTACCCGGTGTCGGTGGTGGAGCCCATCGGCGCCAGCGACGCTTTCACGGCTGGTGTGATCTACGCGGTGCTGGCGGGGCGCTCGGCGGAACGCGCCCTAGCGTTCGGCGTCGCGGCGGGCGCGCTGAAGCAAACTATCCCCGGCGACTACAACCGCGTCTCGGCGGCCGAAGTTGACCGGCTCGCCACCGGCGAAGCCTCGCTTCAGCGCTGATAATGCGCTTCCAGCGCGTCCAGCAGGCCTTCGACGGTGTAAACGCTCGCCTGCAAGGTCGGTGTTAAGCCGACTGACTCGAGCGCGCGGGTCGTGACGGGGCCAATGCTGCATAGCGCGATGCGCGACAGCAGGTCGCAGCCATTCGGTCCCAGCGCGTCGAGCGTCGAGCTGACGGTCGAGCTGGAAGTGAACAGAATGGCGTCGGCCGTAGCGGCTTCGATACGCTGGGAAAGCTCGGCGCCTGAGCTTTTCAGGGGCTTGTTCTCGTAGGCGACCACGACGTCGACTTCGGAGCCCTGCGCGCGCAGGGCATCGGGCAAGACATCCCGCGCGGCCAGCGCGCGCAGTAGCAGCACACGCCGCGGCACGCCCTCCGCCAGCACGGCCGCTGCCAAGCCCTCGCCCACGAACTCCTGCGCCACGAGGTCGGCCTTGATACCCAACCGCAGCAAGGCGTCCGCCGTCTTGGGCCCCACGACGCCAACCTTGGCGGCTCCGAACGCGCGCGCATCGGCGCCCAAGCGCGTCAGCTCCAAGCGCAATAGCTCCACCGCGTTCGCGCTGGTGAACAGCACCCAATCGTAGCGCGACATCTCGGCCGCAGCGCGCGACAGGCGAGCCGCGTCGGGCGCCGGCGCTATCTCTATCATCGGTAAAATGACTGGCTGCGCACCGCGCTCACGCAAGGCCGCAGCGGTGTCGCGCGCTTGCTCGACGGCGCGCGGAATCACCACGCGCTTACCCGAAAGCGGGCGCGAATCGTACCAGCTCAGCTTTTCGCGCAGCGTCACCACCTCGCCCACCACGATGATGGAGGGGTTCTTGAGCCCCGCCTCTGCCGCGGCAGCCGCAATCTGATCGAGCGACGCGGTCACGACGCGCTGCTCGGGCCGAGCGCCCCAATGAATCACCGCGGCTGGCGTGCTGGGCGCGCGTCCGCCGTCGATGATGGCTTGCGTGATTTCCTTGATGCGTCGCATGCCCATCAGGACACAAATCGTGTCAGTGGCAGTGGCCAGCTTCTTCCACGACTCGGGCGACCAATCCTGGCCGGCTCGATCGCTGCCCGTGATGAACGTAACGCTCGACGACAGCTCACGGTGCGTCAGCGAAATGCCCGCGTAGGCACTGGCAGCCACGGGCGACGAGACGCCGGGCACGATTTCGAATTTTACGCCGGCCTCGGCCAGCGCCAGCGCTTCTTCGGCGCCGCGCGCGAACATCAACGGGTCGCCGCCTTTGAGGCGAACGACGCGCTTGCCCTGAGCCGCGAGCTCGATCATCTGCGCGATGATCGCGTCTTGAGCTGCGCTGTCTTCGCCGTAGCGCTTGCCCACGTTGCGCAGCTCGGCGGTGGGGCAATGTTCGAGGAGCGCCGGATGAGCCAGCGCGTCGTAGAGCACCACATCGGCGCGAGACAACACCGACTGCCCGCGGACCGTGATCAGGCCGGGCTCACCGGCCCCTGCTCCGACGAGCCAAACTTTTCCTAGCGGCTGGGGCATCACCACTCCCAACACTTACGACGAAGCCTGGAAAAAAGGGGCCGTGGCGTCGCGCCCCCGAAGTAGATCGCGGGCGGCGTCAGGCTAAAAGCCGTAAACGGCTAACTTTATTATCTATTTGGCACCAGCATTGACCGCTGGTCCGAACAGCCGATGATTATCCCACTCTGTACGTGCGTGTGACCCTTCAGGCTACAGGGTAGGACTTTTCATGCAGCAGGCCGATCTTGGGAGCAGCGCACCGAGTGACCGTTGGTTCGTGACCAACGGAGTCGCCGCCGTGGGGCCCGTAACGTTCGAGCTCGTGCTGCGTGGGGTGGCCACAGGCCGGATCTCGACGTCGTCGTTCGTTCGACATGAATCGTGGCAAGTGTGGCGACGCCTCGACGAAATGGAGTCGCTCAGCGCCGTGCATCGACGAAAGACCATCGAGGACCTGGCCCACGCTAGCGCCGGCGTCGAAGAACGCGCGCGCAGCATTTTCAGTGAGCCGCCTCCGCCACCCAGCGGTGAAGAGCTTTCGTCGCGTCCGGTCAACTTGGAGCCAGCGCAGCGCAAGAGCTTCAGACCGGTGTCCGTCGACCCGGTGGGTGTGCTGTCGAACGCGGGCGAGCTGCAAGACGCGCTCTTGCTCACGGTGTCGACGGCTGTCGCGGCTGCGTCCGCCGACGTCGGGCTCGTACATCGCGTGCGCGGCGACCTGAACGCCGCAGTCACGGTGGGCGGCCACGGCCCCGGCACCGAGATGCTGCTTGGCGAACGGCTATCGCGGGAAGATCCAACGCTGGTGGCCGCGCGCAGCGGTCGCACGGTGTTGACCGAGCCGATTCCCGGGGACGTGGGCCGCTACATGATCGGGCGCATCGAGCGCTGCCTGCCCGATCCGGCCAGCGTCGCCATGGTGCCGTTGCTGTTGTACGGGGAGCTGGTCGCCATCTTCGAAATCGGCCGCCGCGCCCGGCCTTTGCGGGCCCACGAGGTCGCCCGCATCGAAAACGTGGTCGAAGCCCTGGCAGAGCGCACGGTCGTGATGGGCTGGCTGGATTGAGTAGTAAGGGGTGAGTAGTCGGGAGCGGGAGCAGGAACGCTATTCGACGGGTGCGGCTTCTGCGTCCGGCAAGGCACCGGCCGAGGCGTTTTCGTTGCGTGAAAACTGTAGCTCGTGAAGCCGAGCGTACAGGCCGCCTTGGGCGATCAGCTGCTCGTGATTGCCTTGTTCGACGAGGCGACCCCGCTGCAGCACCAAGATGCGATCGGCCGCGCGCACGGTGCTGAGGCGGTGAGCGATGACCAGCGCCGTGCGTCCCCGCAAGAGCTCCGTCAGCGCGTGCGACAGGCGTGACTCGGTGTCGCTATCGATGCTGGCCGTGGCTTCGTCCAAAATCAGGATTGGCGCGTCGCGGTACATGGCGCGCGCGAAGGCGACCAACTGTCGCTCGCCGGTCGAAAAGTTCTTGCCTTGCTCTTGTACGGGCGTATCGAGGCCTTGCTCGCGACTCGCGAAGACCTCGTACGCGCCCAGGCGCCGCAGCACGTCCTCGACGCGTGCGCGGTCGGGGGTGACACCAGCCGCGATGTTGGTCATCACGCTGCCTGGAAAGAGATACACGTCCTGCGGCACGACCGAGAACAAGCTCCGCAGCGACTCACGATCGTAGCGACGCACGTCTTGGCCGCGCACGCGCACGGAGCCCCCGGCGATTTCGTAGAGCCGCAAGAGCAGCGCCGTGATGGTGGTTTTGCCGGAGCCGGTGGGGCCTACCAGCGCGATCTTTTCGCCGCGCGGTACCTTGAACGACAGGTCGCGCAGCACCGGAACTCCCGGTTTGTACTCGAAGTCCACGTGCTCCAGCTCGATGTCGAAGGCGGCGTCCCCCGCCTCGCCGCGGTCGACCGGCGGGCAATCTAGATCGGGTGCGTCCAGCAGGCCGAACACGCGCTCGGCGCCCGCCATTGCGCTTTGCAGCAGGGTGTAGCGCTGCGCCAGCGCGCTGATGGGTTCGAAAAACTCTTTGATGAACGCCGAGAACGCTACCAGCGTGCCGAAGCTGACCGGATGATGTCCCGTAAAGGCAATCACCGAAGCCAGGCACACAGCGCCAACGGTGTCGATTGCCGCGTCCTGGATCGAATCCCACTTGATGGCAGCGTTGTTCGCGTCGCGGTAGCCGGCATTCACTTCGTCGAACTCACGCGCCGCAGCCGCAGGCCGACCGAAAGCCTGAATCACCGTCATGCCGCTGACCTGCTCGTTGGTGGTCGCGTTCATGCGCGAGGTGTTGCCGCGAATGGCGCGAAACGCGTCGCGCATGCGGCGCCGCACCACCATGACCAACAACGCTACGGGCGGCACGCCAACGAAAGAGATCAGCGCCAGCCGCGTATCGATCGAGAGCATCAGCACGATGATGCCGATCAGCTTGAACAAATCGCCGATTGAAAGCAGCGCGCCCGACGCGAACAGCTCGAGCATGGCGTCGACGTCGTTGGTGACGCGCGACACCAGCTTACCGACGAGCTGACGATCGAAAAAGCCCAGCCGTTGGCGGTGCAAAAAGCGGAAAACGTGCCGCCGCAGGTCGGACATGGCTCGCGCCCCCGCTACCTGCATGGCGTACATTTGCAAAAAGCCCAGCGCCTGTTCGACGATCATGACGCCGGCCAGCATCAGGCCGCCCTTCATCAGCACGGCGGCATCGCCGGCGACGACGCCCTCGTCCATCGCCTTGCGCATGATCAGTGGCCGAACCAGGGCGCTACCCGAAGTGAACAGCACCACGCCGAGCGAAAGCCAGAGCAGCTTTTGATGCGGCGCCACGAACGGCCACGACTTTTTGATCAGCCGTAGATCGTAGGCTTTGCCGAAGCGCTCTTCCTCGTGGAAGGCCTTTACGGCTGCGGCGGCTCGAGTGTTGCGCGCCTTGGGGGCGCCGTCGGTGGTGCTCAAGACACCGCCCCTCCGGAGCCCAGCGGGGCCGGCGCGGTCTCGAGGGGTTCGCCCTCCAACGCTTGCAGCTCGCGCTCGATGCGCTGCTCTTCGGCGAACGTGGTGTAAAATCCGCCGGAGCGACGTAGCTCTTCGTGCGTGCCGCGTTCGACGATGCGCCCCTTTTCGAGCACGATGATTTCGTCACAGTGGGCGGCGGCGGCCACGCGATGCGTGATCAAGATTAGCGAGCGCGCCTGGCGTTGACGATCGATGGCGTCGAGAATACCGCGCTCGGTGCGAGCGTCCACGGCGCTGAGCGGGTCGTCCAAGATCAGAATCTGCGGCTCCGAAACGAAGGCCGCCGCCAGCGCCACGCGCTGTTTTTGGCCGCCCGAAAGCTGCACGCCGCGCTCACCCACGACGGTGTCGAAGCCGTCCGGCAGCTCCCGCACTTCGTCGGCGATGCGCGCTTCTTCGGCCGCGCGGTGCGCGCGCTCGCCAGCCTCAGGCGAATCCGGGTCGTCGAGACAGAACGCGATGTTGCGGCCCACGGTGGTGCTGAACAAGAACGCATTTTGCTGCGCATAGCCGACGACCTGCCGCACCAGCCCGAGCGGCAGCTGGCACACGTCGTAGCCACCCAAGAAGACACTGCCGGCGGGCGTGGGTAGCAGCCGTGCCAACAACAGCGCCAACGTCGACTTGCCGCTGCCGGTGCGGCCCACGATGGCCAGCGACTTGCCGTGCTGAAGCGCGAAGCTGACGCCGTCAACCACTTTGCGCTGGCCGTAGGCAAACTCGAGGTTCCGCACCTCGAGCCCCCGCGGAACCGCGCTGGGCCGCAGCGGGCCGTCGGTGATGTCCGGCTCGGCCGTGTACACCTCGGCCAACCGTGAGTACGAAGCGCGGCCGCGCTGCAGCATGCCGACGATGAAACCGAGCGACATCAGCGGCCAGGTCAGCCGCCCGAGCGCCAGCGTGAAGCCCAAGAAGTCGCCCCACCTCATCTCGCCCGTCATCACCAGGTGGCCGCCGTACCAGAACACCACCAGCACCCCGACCGACAACGTAACCTGCAGAATGGGCGTCATGGATCCGCGCAAGCGCGCGAGACCCAGACTCTTTTCCAGGTATTTTTGGTTGGTGACCTCGAAGGCCTCGGCCTCACGCTCTTCTAGCGCGAATGAGCGCACGACACGCACGCCGGCCACGCTGGCCTGAACCCGTCCGCTCATCTCGCCGAGCGCCGCTTGGGCGTCGCGCGTCCGCGTGAAGAACCCACCAGAGAACCAGCGCGTGACCAACAGCAGCAACGGTAGCGGAATGAGCGCCACGGCGGTCAGCTTGGGCGACGTCGGGATGAGCAAGCACAGCGAGCTGACCAGGGCCAGCACGGTGTTGATCACGTTCAGCACGCCGAAGCCGAGCAAGAGCCGGACCTGAGTCAGGTCGTTGGTGACGCGGCTCATGATCTCGCCCGTGCTCATGCGGCGGTAGAACGAGGGACCGAGCGTAAGCAGCTTGGCTGACAGCACGCGCCGCAGCTCGTACTCGGCGTTGCGCCCCGCGTTGAAGACCGCGACGCGCGACAGCACCCGCACCCCGAACGCCACCAGCGCGACCACCACCATCCACATGCCGATGCTGACGGCGCGCTCGTTGTGGTGGTCTTGTGCAAGGTTGACGGCCAGCTTGACCTGGGTGTTGAGCCAGTACTGGGCAAACTGGTAGGTGGCCAGCAGCACGAACCCGAGCACGTAGCGACGAGCCTGGCGCTTGAACTGACCCCACAGCCCAAACGGCAAGCTTGCTGCCTGGGCGTCGACGGCGGCGAGGCCGAAGGCGGTCGGCTCGGTGGTGCTGGCTCGAGCGGGGGGTTTGCTCATCGGAATTAGCGCAGAAACGCCACGGCCATGTGGAGTTGAGGCCGCCCCGGGTCAAGGCCTACGATAGGGGATTCATGGCGAGAACCCGTTTGTTCGGTCAACTGCGAAGAATTGCGGCTGGCGTGTTGGCGGAGCGCCAGTCGGCGAGGGCAGTTGCACCGTTAGCGCGCGAGCAATTGACGCGCCGGCAGTTGACTTCCGGTGCGCTGCAGCTCGCTGCGGCGGGCGCGCTAAGCGCGTGCGGCGGAAACGATTCGGAGAAGCGCCCCGGCAACGAGCGCGTCGCGGTCGTTGGCGCGGGCATCGCGGGCCTGCACTGCGCATACCGGCTGCAGCAGTCTGGGGTGAACGTCACGCTGTACGAAGCGGCGACGCGCGTGGGCGGCCGGATGTTCACGGCCAAAGACGACGCCTACGACGGGCAGGTCTTCGAGCTGGGCGGCGAGCTTATCGACAGCAACCACGCGACACTTTTCGCGCTGGCTGACGAGCTCGGTATCACGCTCGACGATCGGCTGGCGGACGCCGGCATTCAGCCCGACGTCTGGTTCGTGGGTGGCGAGGCGATCCTGGAAGCGGCGATCGTCGCGCAGTTCAGCGCGGTAGCTCCGGCCATGGCCGACGCAGTCACGGCCGCGGACAACGAGGAGGACGACACGGCTTTCAAGCAGCTGGACGCGACGACGCTTGCGGATTGGCTCGACGAAAACGTGCCGGCTGCCGACTACGCGGCACTCCATGCGCTGCTCACGGCCGCCTATCGGGGCGAATTCGGGCTCGAAACCAGCGACCAATCGGCGCTGAACCTGCTTTACCTGATCGGCTCGGACGAGCCTGATCCTTTTCGAATCTTCGGCGAGTCCGACGAGCGGTACCACGCGCACGAAGGCAGTCAGGCGTTCCCGCTACGCTTGGCCGACAAGCTGGTGGGCGGCACCGTCAAGCTCGGGACCAAGCTGACGCGTGTGAGTGGCGGCGGCGCGCGTGGCTTCACGCTCGAGCTGACCGACGTCAAGGCCGGTACCAGAAGCGAAGCGCACGTCGACCATCTGGTATTGGCCATACCGTACAGCGTGCTGCGCCGCGTGAAGCTCGATGTGCCGATGAGCGACCTGAAGCGGCGCATCATCGACGAGCTAGGTTACGGCTCCAACGCCAAAGTCATGGGCTCCTTCGAAACGCGCGTATGGCGCAACGAGCAGAAAAAGAGCGGGGCTGTCACGACGGACCTACCACTGCAGCAGGCATGGGACAGCTCGATTGGCCAGCCTGGCGAGCGCGGCATCTTGACGAATTTTTTGGGTGGCCAAGCGGGCGTCGACGTCGGCGAAGTCGACGCCGAGCAGTACTACACCGGCTTGCTCGCTGATTTGGAACAAATTTTCCCAGGCACCGCCGCTGCGTATCGCGTCGACAGCGCGCGCCGCATGCATTGGCCCAGCTACGAGTTCACTCTTGGGAGCTACACTTGTTACAAGCCCGGGCAGTGGTCGTTCTGGACTCACGAGGGCGAACGCGAGGGCAACTTGCACTTTTGCGGCGAGCACACCTCCGCCGACTTTCAAGGCTGGATGGAGGGCGGTGCCGAAACGGGCGCGCTGGTAGCCGCCGAAATTCTCGGCGATCTCAGCCTGAACCCGTCAGCAGAACTGGCAAATTTGCTCGAA
>JAYUYU010000918.1:0-19187 GCA_043752365.1 Myxococcales bacterium
CGCCTACGGCCAAGCCTAGGGGCGCTAGCTTTACTCGCTGCTCGGGGCGCAACGACTCTTGGTCACGCTCGGTCATCAACCACAGCGCAATGGCTGCCAGCACGTAGGCACCCAACATCAAGGAGCTGGCCGGCAGCGCGTTGCTCAAAAAGCTGCTCAGCTGCTGCGCCAACACTTGGGCGCCTTGAAAGCCGCCGAACACGACCAACGCCTTCCACACCTCGGTGGCGTGCTCTCGCTCCGGGTCGTCCAACCACTCGATGGTCCCGCGAGCGGCGCGTCGGGCCTCGAACGTGAGCGCCAGCAGGGTGAGCAAGGCCAGCGCCGCGCTGCCGGGGCCGGGGGCGAACAGCACGCCCGCGAATGGAACGATGACCAAAAATGACTCGAGTGAACCGAATGCACCGCCGCGCGGTCGTGTCGAGCCGAGGCCCGTCGTCAGGAACGCTACGTAGGTAGAGGTCGAGGCGTACACGGCGACAGCCAGCAGCGTGAAGGCGACGCGCCACGTCAGCTCCGGCAACCATGCTCGCTGCCAATAGCCGACGCCCAGCGCCAAGCTCAGCGGGGCTGCAATGGCGAGCAACATGACGCGAAGCGCGCCAGCTTTGGCCGAAAGGGTGTCGCGCGGCGCGATCGGTAGGCCGCCCAGCAGTGGCCGAGCCAACATGTCGCGCGTCGCCCCGCGGGTGGCGCGTTGCATGCCCAGCTGACTCACCAGCTGCAACGTCATGACCACCATCAGGTTCCAGAACGTCCTGGCATTCGGCACGTGAGCGCGCAAAAGGTGAGTCAGGGCCACGACGTAGGCGGCGTTGACGCCCACCCCGAACAAGATTTGAAAGCGCCCGCCAGGCTCACGTCGCGTCAAAACGTGCTCCAGCGTGCGCATGTCCGCGCCGTCGCCAAAAGCCGAAGCGGTCGTGCGCGCCGCGACCGGCTCGGACAGCTCGTGACCGCGTTCGAGTCGAAAGAACGCCGCGCCCAACAGCAGCGACGCCACGCCAAACATGAGGCTCACGCCCCAGACGCCCTCACCCAAAAGCGCCTTGCCCAACACGAGGCCAAAGGGTGGTTGCGGCAGCAGCCAAGCCGTAGGTGCGAGCTGCAACAGCAACATGCCGAGCAGCATGCAAACCGTCGAAAGCCAGCTGAGGCGCGACGCCCGATACGGCGAGAGCAGCAGCCGTAGCAGCTTGGCCAGGCACGCACCCGCCAGCACGGACGCCACGAACAGCGACGACGCCAACGCTAGCGAGGCGCCGAGGGGTGTTGTCGGCGCCAGCGCGCGCTGCACCGAGACCACGAGCCCCAGGCAGAAAAGCAGGCCCAGAAAGGCCTGTGCCAGCACTAGCAGCAGCTTGGACAGCCGCGACAGCGGCAGCATTTCGAGCAGCTCGCTCTTCAATGGCAGAGTCAGGCTGCGCGGCGTGGGCAGCTCGAGCGCCAAGCTGACGCTAGCGGCAAACAAGCCAACGCCCAGCGCCGACCACGTTGCGGGGCCCGCGGGATTCGGGTGCGCCGCCAGCCGCAGGCTAAGCGTGAAGCCGAAGTTATAGATGAGCGCCGCGAACACCAGCCGCATCAACACGGCCGAGTAACCGCGCGTCGGTTCGGGCTTCCGCCCGCCACGCAGCCGGGGACCCATTCTATACCAGCTGCGCAGCACCAGCAGGCTCATTGCCTGCAGCTCTCGCAGGGTGCGGGTCAAGCCGCGACCAGCCTTAGGAAGGCGTCCTCGAGCGAAGCGTCGCCGCCGAGCTCGGCGGCCTGGCGCGCGGCGGCGGGCGTGCCGTCGAAGATCAAGCGGCCGTGGTTCATCAACACGACGCGCGTGCAGAGCTTGTCGGCCATGTCCAGCAGGTGCGTCGACAGCACCACCGTGACGCCGCTTTTCGCCAACTCTTGTAGATGACGCCGCATTTTCACGGCCGACGGTGGGTCCAGTCCGTTGGTAGGCTCGTCCAGGAGCAGCAGCCGGGGCGCGTGGACCAGCGCCACCAACAGCGCCAGTTTTTTCTTCATGCCTAGCGAATAGCCGGCCACGAAACGATCGAGATCGGCACCGAGCTCGAGCACTTCGATCATGGGCCCCAGCTCCGCCAGGCTGCGTGCGGCGTTGCCACCGCGCACGTGCGTGACGAATTCCAGCGTCTCCCGCCCGGTCAAGAAGTCGTAGAACGACGGCTCATCCGGGCTGTAACCCACGCGCTGCTTGATCGCGATGGCTTCGGTCGTGCAGTCGAGCCCCAGCACCGAGGCGCGCCCGCGCGTGGGGCGCAACATGCCAAGCAAAATTTTGAGGGTGGTGGTCTTACCGGCGCCGTTGGGTCCCAGCAGCCCGACGATTTCTCCGGCCGCGAGCTTGAGCGTCAAGCCGTCGACCGCTTGTTTGGCTCCGAACTGCTTGACCAGCCCTTCTGCTTCCAGGACCCAGCCGTCGACCATGCGACGACCATAGCCCCGAACCGCTAGCGCCGTGCAATCACGCCGCGCGGCGGGCGCGCGCTCGCCGTGTCAAGAGCAGCGCTGCGTAGCCGCTGATAAAAAGCGCAGAAAGTCCGCGGTCGTCAGCCGAGCCTCGCGTTCGAAAGCTGCAGCCGGAGTCATCGCTGCTGGGCTCGGGGCCGCTACTGCCGCTGCCGGCCGCGCCCGCCAACGTGCTGGTGCTGCCCGCGCTGCCCGCCATCCCGTTGCCGAACATGCCAGCCGCGCCACTGCTGCTGCTACCAGCCGCGCTTGCACCGCCCACGACACCGCCGGCCCCGCTTACGCCGCCGGTTGCGTTGCCGGCCGCGCCGGCGCTACCTGCCATGCCGCCGCCGCCGCTTCCGCCGATGCCGGCGGCTTCCTTCTTGTTCGTAAACAGCCAATCGATGACCTCTTCGTTGGCGTAGGTCATGCTCCACGAGTCGTGCCCGACGCCCGCGTACTCGGTGTATTTGACCGTGCTGCCGACGGCCTTGAGCGCCGCCACCATGTCACGGGTGCCCTTGGGGGGCACCGTCTCGTCGGCGGCACCGTGAAAGGTCCACAACGGCAGGAGCTTGATCGCGTCTGCACCGCTTAGGTCAGCGGAGCCACAAATCGGTAGCGCGGCAGCGAAGCGACCGGGGTTGCGCACCACGGCGTCCCAAGTGCCGTAGCCTCCCATCGAGAGACCCGTGATGTAGTGGCGCGTCGGATCAGTTGCGAACTCCGTCGTCACTGCGTCGGCAATTTCGAGCGCGGTCGTCAGCTGGTCACTGACCGGCACCGTGCTGGTCGAGTAGGAGCCGAGGGCCCAATCGGTATCGACCCATTGCTTGTCGGCTGGGCATTGCGGAGCAATGACGTACGCCGGATGCTTGGCCTGGTGCGCGTCGGTCGCCCAAGCCGTCGCGCCAGCGTTGGCCATCAGCTGTGAAGTATTGTTGTCGCCGCGCTCGCCGGCGCCATGCAAGAACAAGATCAACGGGTACTTGGTGCCGGCCACCGGGTTTTTCACCTTGAACAGCCGGTAGGGCAAAGTCAGCCCCTTCGAACCCTTCAGGGTTCGGGGTTCGAACCCGTTGAGATCTTGGGCGTGGCCGCTGAGCGGCAGCAAACACACGCTGGCAAAGGCGATGGCGGATACGATGGCTCGCATGACTTGACACAGGCTAACACCTGCGCTGGCGTTGCTCGGCGAAACGAGACGGGGCTTGGAGCAAGCTGCCCGCTGACGGGAGCGGGCCGGGCTAGGATGAGGGACAGCATGCGTAAGGCAGCATTTTTTTACGATTACCCGGCCAGCGATGGCGACGTGTTCGGCGGCGGGCGCCGCGAACAGATCGCGAAGTTGGTCGAGCTTTATCCAGAGGTAGTGACAGGTGCGACCTTCGCGAAGCACGCGCCGGCGCTCGCGGAGCTTCAGGTTATTTTCGCGACTTGGGGCATGTCTGCCTTCACGGATGAGCAGCTGGCTCAATTGCCCGCGCTCGAGGCTGTCTTTTACGCTGGGGGTGACGTGAAAGGCTTCGCACGCCCGCTGGTCGATCATCACGTCGTGGTGGTCTCCGCCTGGGCGATCGACGCCATCGCGACGATGCAGCTGGCGCTTTCGCAGGTGCTGCTCACCTGTAGGGGCTATTTCCGTTCGGTGCGCCGCTACGCGCAGACCCACGACCTGCGCGAGGCCAAGGCGTTCCATCGCAGCGGCGCCGCCGGCGAAATCGTGGGCTTGATTGGCATGGGTTGGGTCGGCCGGCGCTTGAGCGCCGAGCTGCGGGCGCTGGGTTTTCGGGTGCTGGCGAGCGATGCATTCCTGACGCCCGAGCGCGCCCAAGAGCTGGGCGTCGAGAAGGTGGCGCTCGAAGAGCTGTTTCGACGCTCTTACATCGTCAGCAATCACATCCCGGATGTGCCGGCCACCAAGCAAATTTTGGGTGCGTCGCTGTTCGAGTCGATGCGCGAGGGCGCCACGTTCATCAATACCGGTCGCGGCGCTCAAGTCGTCGAGTCGCACTTGGTGCGGGTGCTCAAAGCGCGGCCCGACCTCACGGCTCTGTTGGACGTGACCGAGCCGGAGCCGCCCGCCGCCAGCTCCGCGCTTTGGACGCTGCCCAACGCTGTCCTCAGCCCGCGCATTGGCGGAACCATCGGCGACGAGACGACTCGGCTGGCGGACGCGGTCATCGAAGAGTTTGCGGCCTGGGAGGCTGGAAAGCCGCTTCAGTATCAGGTCACGCGTGAGATTTTGGAGACGCTGGGCTGAGGCGCCTCACAAGCGCGCGGCGGCTGCTTGTAGAGCCGAGGCCGTGTCCGTTTGCAAGACGGCGCCGTGCCCCGGTATGACGTAATCCTTGGGTCAAGGGTCGCAAAAGGGAAGCCCCGATCTGCTAGCGTGGGCCACGATGGCTGCGCGCGCGTCGATTCCAAAACTGCTCTACGGGACTGCCTGGAAGGAAGAACGCACGCAAGAGCTGACCTCGCTGGCGCTCGAAGCTGGCTTTCGTGGCATCGACACCGCCAATCAGCGCAAACACTACGTCGAAGCGGCGGTCGGCAAGGCCGTCCAGGCTGCTATCGCGGCGGGCCAGGTATCGCGGGCCCAGCTGTTCCTGCAAAGCAAGTTCACCTTTCGCGACGGTCAGGACCATCGGCTGCCTTACGACGCGGCCGCGCCTGTTGCGACCCAAGTGCAGCAGTCGTTCCAAAGCTCGCTCGATCACTTCGGCACCGACTACCTCGACTCCCTCGTACTGCACGGGCCTAGCTCTCGTGGCTCACTCAAGCCGGCCGACGTCGAGGCCTGGCGTGCGATCGAGGCGCTGGGCAGCTCGGGACGAGCGCGCTTCATCGGCGTCAGCAACTTCACGCTCGAGCAGCTGCGTGAGCTGTTGAAGCTGACCAAGGTCGCGCCGCGCTTCTTGCAAAATCGCTGCTACGCCAAAACGGGTTGGGACCGCGCCGTGCGTCAGCTCTGCACCGAGCACGGCGTCGTCTACCAAGGTTTCTCGCTGCTCACGGCGAACCGCGTCGAGCTGCAGCAGGAATCAGTGCGTCGCCTTTGCAGCCGCGTGGGGCGCAGTGCGGCCGAGCTGGTGTTCGGCTTTGCGCGACAAATTGGCGTGCTGCCGCTGACCGGAACCTCCAGCGCCGAGCATATGCGGCTCGACCTCGGCGCGCTCGAGTTCTCGCTCGAGCCCGCCGATATCCAAGCGCTGGAACGCCTCGCCGGTTAAACGCGCTGGTCGGTGCTGGGCTTCTCCCAGAGGTTGAGCTTGCCTTCTTTGGCGTACTTGTCGATGGAGGCCAACTCGTCGTTCGAGAACTTGAGGTTCTTGATCGCGCCGACGTTCTCTTTGATCTGTTCCGGCGTGCTGGCGCCAATCAAGGTCGTGGTGACGCGCGGGTCCTTCAGCACCCAAGCTAGCGCCATTTGCGCCAAGCTCTGGCCACGCGCCTTGGCGATGTCGTTCAACGCGCGCACGTTGGCCAGGTTCTCCTCGCTCAAGTGGTCCTTCTTCAGGGTGCCGCCGCCTGCGCGGTTCATGCGCGAGTCTTCCGGCACGCCCTTCAAGTACTTGTCGGTGAGCAAGCCTTGCGCGAGCGGGCTAAAGGCGATGCAGCCGACGCCTTCCGTGCCCAGCACGTCCAGCAGGCCATTTTCGGGCCAGCGGTTGAGCATGCTGTACGAAGGCTGGTGAATCAGCATCGGGATCTTCCACTCGCGCAGCAGCTTCACGGCTTCCTCGGTTTTGCCAGCCGAGTAGGAAGAGATGCCAACGTACAGGGCTTTGCCCTGCTGCACGGCCGTGGCCAGCGCGCCCATCGTCTCTTCGAGCGGCGTGTCGGCGTCGAAGCGGTGCGAGTAGAAGATATCGACGTAGTCGAGGCCCATGCGCTGCAGGCTTTGATCGAGGCTGGCCAACACGTATTTTCGGTTGCCGCCGCCCTGGCCGTACGGGCCCGGCCACATATCCCAACCGGCCTTGGTCGAAATGATCAGTTCGTCGCGGTACGGCTTGAAGTCTTGCTTGAGCAGCGTGCCGAAGTTGATTTCCGAGGCACCGAAGGGCGGCCCGTAATTGTTGGCGAGATCGAAGTGGGTGATGCCCAAGTCGAACGCGGTGCGCAGCAGGCTGCGTTGCTTCTCGAGCGGCGTGGCGTCGCCGAAGTTGTGCCAAAGGCCGAGTGACAGAGCGGGTAGTTTCAAACCGCTCTTGCCGCATTGGCGGAACAGCATCGTTTCGTAGCGACTGGGTGCTGCAACGTAGCTCATTGATCGTCCTCGTTTGGCCCGTCACGGACGGGGGAACCGACGAGTTAGCACCGCTCACGAGCGCGTCCAAGAGCCACACGTGTTCCGCGTGCGCTCGGCGGTCTCGCCGCTATTTCCACAAGCTGTCAGTTAGCTGCCTACGCGCGGCTGCGGCTTTGTGGCCGTGAAACGCAGCCGACGAGCGGTGCGTTGCACGGCCGCATTTCGGCATGCGGCGGCGGACACACAACTTGCTTAGCTACAGAGTGGCGCTGCTCGTGTTCGTCGTCGTGCGGTCACGCGTGCCACTCTGACCGGGGACCATGATGTCGCCGCGCGTTGATTCCCGGGTTTTTCGAGCTGCCGATTGGCTACGGTGCCGGCAAGGGGTCGCGGCGGAGCGCGTCTTCGAACGCCAGACGGACGCGCGCGACTTCCGCCGGAGCTGCCTGCACTTCACCCGCCTTGGCGGCGCGCTCCAAGTCGAACACCGACCAGCCTTTGGCGTCTTTCGGCATTTGCGCAAAGCGTGGCACCAAGTGACCATGGAAGTGCGGCGAGCTTTCGCCCATGGCGGCCGTGTAAATGCGTAGCGCGCCGGTGACCTCGAGCAACACGCGTTGAAGGTGGCACCAAGTGGGGCCAAAGCTCGCGACCTCACGGGCGTCGAAATGCGCAGGCCCCGGCACATGTCGTCGCGCGACCAACATCATCCAACCGGGCACGCCGCTGGGCGCGTCGATGGGTCGCACGTGCCACAGCTCATTTTCGAAGACAGGCTCGTCGGTGGTGGTTGCTAGTTTGGTACACATGCCACAGCTAGCGTCGAAAGAGGCGTGGGGCATGTGACTAGACTAACGGGAGCGCGGCTTGCGTGCTCGTGACGATTTGCCCGCCTTCGGTCGCGTGGGTTTGCCTTTGCCTTTGGTCTTCGCCTTGCCTTTGCCTTTGGTCTTCGCCTTGCCCTTGCCCTTGCCCTTGCCCTTGCCCTGCGGTTTCGCTTCGACGTTGGGCTCTGGCAAGGGCCCGGGCGCGAGCGAAGGCGAGGCGTCTTCCAGCTCGGCTGAGTCGAGCCAAATCGACTTGCGGTCGCTGTTGGGAGGGTCGTCGGAAGCCTCATTGACGGGGGCTGGCAAGACTGGCGCAGAAGCGAGCTCGACCGGTTGGACCTCGGTCGCCGCACGCTCACGTGTGCCAGTGAAGCGCTTCAACAGCCCTGCCGCCGCTCCCCAAGCCGCGGCGAACGTGCTTTTGCGCTCGGAGCCGTGCGCGCCCGTCGCGCCAACGACCTCGCGCACGCCCGAGATATCGGCGCCCTTCGGCCAGGCTTCGCCGCGCAACGCAGCCGCTAGCGCATCGCAAAAATCGCTGCCGGTTTGAAAACGCTCGGCGGGCTCGACGGCGAGGGCGCGCTTTACCCAGTCGTCGACGGCCGCCGGTAGCTCGGGGCGCCGCGCGACCGCGCTGGGACGCGGCCCGCTCGTCACAGCGGTCATCTTGGCGATCAGGTCGGGCGCATCGAAGGGCAGCTGCCCGGTCAGCCAGCGAAACACGATCACCGCCAAGGCGAACAGGTCGGCGCGCCCGTCTAGCTGCGCGGAGTTGCCGCTCCAGGTCTCCGGCGCAATGTAACTGGGGGAACCCAACACCATGCCCGGGGCCGTGAGCGGCGCCGCGGACTTCATCCGCGACAGGCCAAAGTCGAGCAGCCTGACGTGCGGAGTCTTGCCGGGCGTCAAGAAGACGTTCGCCGGCTTGATGTCGCGATGCACGAGGCCAAGCTGGTGGGCACGCTCCAGCGTTTGCGTGAGCGGCTTCAAGAGCGACAGCAGCTGCTCGGTGTCGCCGTGCTGCTTCCGGGCTTCCCAATCGCTGAGCTGTTGCTCCAAGTCGTGGCCGTCCAACCACTCCATCACCAAGCAAGGAGCGTCGCCCTCCAGTCGGCACAAATCGACCACCGCGACCGCGCACGTGCCGTCGAGCGCAAGCAGCGCTTGCTGTTCGCGCAGCATGCGTTCGACCCGGTCTGGATCGCGCCCGGCCTCGGGCGACAGCATTTTCAGCGCGACGGCGCGGCCCGTCTTGCGATCGACGCCGCGGCAAACCATGCCGTAGCCGCCGCGGCCGACGACTTCGCCGACCTCGTAGCGCTCGGCTGCAAGCCAGGGCACCCGCTGCTCCATCGTCACCCAGTATAGCCGGACGACGGCCCGGTGGCGCCTACATCGGCGACGCGCACGGGGGTCGAGTTGCCGGAGCTGGGTCGCACCGCAAAGTAGGCGAATTTGGCGCGCGTTTACCCCGTCGTGACAGGACGACTGAGCCCGTCAGTAGCCAGCTGAGCCAGCTGTGCTGGGTTGGGTCGTCTGCTCTGCCGACGGCGCTACAGCTGCAGCTAGGTTCCGCGGAAAGCGAGCTTCCGTTTGGCATCGCCCCAGTCCGAACGCTTCCGCCGCCCGCGCTACCCGCGATTGCTCCGGGCAGACCACCCGCGCCAGCGCTCGGCACACCGCCATTGCCGCCCGCACTGCTGCCTGAGGTTCCAGCAGTTGCTGGCCTCGCCGTGACCACTCCGTTCAACGGTTCGGGGTGCCGCATCCAAGTCAAAATGTCCGCTACCGGGCGCAAGCGCACGACGGGCTTGCTGAGCGCGTAGCGCACGAAGTCTTCGAGGGCGTTTTGGCGCTCGCTCGCGTCGGGCGCTTTCGCGGCTGCGCCGTAGTTGGAGGCGTAAACATGCGTGTGGCCAATGAAGACGAACGGCGCACGGTTGCCCGAAAGGCGCAAATCGAGCGTATATTTAAGGATGGCGAGCACCTCGGCGGCGCTCAGGCCCGCGTCGACGAACAGCGTAACGTCCAGCGGAGCGATGCGCCCGGTCGCGGCCTCGTAAAAGCTCGGCGCGGGCATGTCGGTGGGAACGCGCTGTCGCAGGCCGGGCTCGAAGCCGTACTCGGTCGCTACCTCGTCGGGCGGCACGAACAGCGCCGACGGTGTCAGCTCCCACAGCCCCGCGGTGGGCGGCACCGTCGGGTTGCCGAACTTGGCCGTCAGGTCGACGCTGTCTGGGCTGCCCTGATCGAACGTGTAGGGCCAAGCGCACGCCTTGCCATCGTCCGCGTTGCCCCAGCAGCTCTGAATCGAAGAGTCGTACCATAGCCCCTGGCCCTTCAAGGCGGCGAACAAGTGGCTGCCGTACTCGAGATACGGCGCGCGAAAACCTCGCACGTCATCGACGCTCACGCCGACGCCGCTCTCCACGTTGCTGAGCGCTGCCGTGCAGGGTGCGATTTCGCGCTTCCACGCTTCTGCGCTGAACAGCCCGCCGTGCGGATGATTCAAGGTGTGATTGGCAATCTCGTGGCCGTCCTCGTACGCTACTCGCCACGACTTTCTCGTGCTGTCGTCCTGCAAATAGAGGCAGTTGTCGTAAAAACTGGTGCGCACCGGCAAGCCGTCGAACGTCGGCGAAAAGCCCGAGCCGGCCGGGTTTCGTAGCGGCTCGAAAAACGTCGTAGCCCAGGTCATGCCGCCCGAGACGTCGCCCAGACCCGACACGAAATTGTCGTCGAACGTGACGGCCACGAATAGCGGCACGTCTACCGGCTCGAGCTTGGGAGGCTTCCGCGACCAGGGGACCGAGTCGCTGTAGGTTGCCAAGGAGCTTGGCTGCTCACCGAGCGTGGCGTCGGGGGAAGCGCAGGCCGTCAACGGTAAGCTCATGGCGGTAACCGAGACGCAACTGAGCGCGCGGAGCAACGCCGGTTGCAGCAAAGCGAGCATGGCTAAACCCTAGCGGGTCCCTCTGGCGACGGACTCGTCGGCGCCAAAACGGACACGACTTCGAGCATAACCGTCCGGCGGTCCGCGTAGCTACGTCGACGTTGCGCCGTGACTCAAAACTCACGGCAATCGGTGGGCGCGTCGATGATGCCGAAGTTGTACGGGCGCGCTTGCTTGACGAGCAACCGGCGCTCGGCGCCGATCAGCTTCCATTCGATTTGCATAGCGTACAAGCGGTTCTGCCGTTCTGGATCGAGCAGCGGCCGAAAGTGAGCGTGGATCGACTCCAGCGCGCAGCCTAGGTTTTGGATCTCGGCGAAGGACAAAACGTCGTGACCGCGTGACAAGCTGGAGCGCGCCCGATAGTCGGCTTTGGCTCGCCGCGGCGGCGGCGTGTACACGATTTCGTCGCCGGTGACGCCAGGCGCCGGGTTGGTGACGGAGGCCTCGCCGATCTGCGCGTTGAGGTAGTACTGGCTGTCGCGCGTGGCGTGCAGCGCGTTGCGGCTGATGCCGACGCCTTGTGCGGCTTCTTTCCAGGCCTGATGCACCAAAATCGCCATCGCGGCGCGCGGCTGGTCGACGTTGCCGAAGGCGCGCTCGTCGTAGGCCCGCGTGTTCCACAGGCTGGACCAAACCAGGCGCAGCCCGTCTTCCACGCTGCGCGACGAGCCTTCGATGTCCGCGCTGGTCGAGCTGTGTAGGCCGGCGCCATTGAAGGTCGTCAGGTCTTCGGTGTTGCTGCTGCTGCGGAACCGCACCTTCGCGGTGCCAAAGCGAGCTTCCAGCGTGCTCGTTACCTCTTTCAACAGCGCAGGGTCGACTGGCTGCGTCAGCATCAGGTCGCGCACCCGCGCCAGGCCGTCGGCGTGGGCGGCGGGGTCGGCGCGAAATTCCGGAGTTTGCTCGAGCTCCAACAAGAGCGCGGCGGCGCCGCTGGTCAAAAAATGGTCGACGTAGTGCGCGAACGGAATCGCGAAGGCCTGCGGCGGCACGAACAGCGGCAGCGAAATGGCCGGACAGTAGAGGCCGACCTCGTTGACGCGATAGAGCTCGGCGATTCCGGCAGCTTTGGAGCCCACGCTGGCAACCGCCGAGTAGTCGACGCTATCGAGCGAGACCACGCCTCGCACCGACAGGTCACTCAGCGGTACGAGCTTGTCGCCCTTGGGAGCGCGCGCCTGCCAGTAATCGTCGGCCTCGGCTGCTGATGCTTCGCGGATGGTGAAATCCGACGAGCGGACTTCGAGTCGCACGAGCTTGCCGAATAGCGATTTCAGCCGCGGGTCGAGCCGAGCGCCGCGCAGCGCCATGTTGGGTGTGCCGCGGCCGCGGGCCAGCACATTCACGTGCGCCAACGGCGTCTGAAACGCCTCGGTGATGAGGCCACCCATGAACGCGGTGCCGTTCGGCACGTCGTCGGTCACGACGACCACGTTGGGCCCAAGCTCGGCGGTTTCGAGGTCCTGCGCTGGTACGAAGGTCAGCGTGCCAAAGCCGACAGCTGGATTGAGTGGCTGGTACGTCAAGCCCACGTACGGCGCGTTGGGCCCCACGATCGGCGCCATGCCCTCGATGGCGCGCAGCTCGTTGATCTGCCGCCCTTCGGTGGGACGAATCGACCACTGCGTCGGGTCGTCGACGGCCTTCATCACCGCGAAGAAGGCGCGCTGCATTTGCGAGCCAATGATGGCGTCGCCCGGCGTGAACTCGAGTGTCTTGGTGCCGTTGGTGTGCCGCACCAGCGAACCCATCAGGTAGCGTCGGCCTTCGACTTGAAAGTACTCGGTTTGGCTGAACAGACCCCAGCCAACGTTGAATTCTTGCGCCTGTAACGGGTCGCAGCGATCGAGGTGGGGGGCGCCGTCGATCTGCTCGCGGATCCAGCTGTAGTGCAGTGCCCAGTGGCGGTTGTCGAGCAGGTGCACGACGTCGCCCGCCTGCATGTCGACCACGAACTTGACGGCGTCTTCGCCGACCTCGGTGCCGCCCGCGGCCAGCGTGTCGAAGTCACCGTTGGTGGCCAGGTGACGCACGCGCCCGCTGGGCAACGGCCGCTCGGCGATCTCACGGCAACGCTTGTTGCTGACGCCCGGGCTCGGCGCTTGGCAGAAGCGTGGAACGCCCGTGGCGTCGGGCACGCGCGCCAGCGCTGCGCCTTCCGGCCAAGCCATGAAGTCGAGCCGATCCGCCGGCGTCTTCGCGTCGTTCGCCCAGAGCGTGACCGCGCCTTCGAAATCGGGCGAAAGTGCGAGAGCTGCGGTGTCGGTCTCGGCCACTGGCACGACAACGCGCTCGCCCGGGCCGAGCGTCGTCACGTCGTCTGGCCAGTCGAGCAGTGAGCCCGCGTCTTGGCTTGGCCAAGCTTCGCCCGGCGCCGTGGCCGCGAGCCGCAGCGAGTAGTCGGCCAGCGCGACATCGTTGGCGCTGGCGTTCAAGACTTCCACGAAGTTGGCAGGCAGCAGCGCTAGCTCGGACAACACGAGCGGCCCCTCGAGCCTTGGAAATGGCGCCTCCCAAGCGTACGGCGTGAACACCAAGCCGTCAGTCAGGTTTTGCGGCGGCGGCGGCTCGCAGGTCTCGCCGTTCAGGCGCTCGGGCGTGGCGTAGCGGCAAACCGAAAACGCTCCGCTGCCGTCCGGCAGCCGAGCGAAGCTTTCCGAGGGAGGTAGCTCCGGTACCTCCACCAAATCCACCAGCTCACACGAGGCTGCCCACAGCAGCACGGGAGTGCCAGAGCTCGCGAGCTTGAACGGCAAATGCAGCGCGCCCTGGTTGGCGTCGTCGTCAGCCCAAAGCAACAGCGTGGCACCGGCTCCCAATTCGAGCTCGGGCAGGCGTACGGCTTCGTCGGGCTTGTCGCTGATGAAATAATCGCTCAGCGAGAGGGCTACGGTGCCGGTGTTGACGAGCTCGACGAAGTCGTCGGTCTCGCCCAGCTCATCGACCCAGGCGCCGTCGTTGCCTGACATCACTTCGTTGACGCGCAGCGCCTGCGCGCCCGTGCCCGTGCGCGCGTCTACGAGCGAGAAGCTGCAGCCTTTCGCGAGCGTGGGCTTCGGCTTGTGGCTCGTTTCCGAGCAGGCACTGCTCGCCAGCGCCAACGCCAAGGCCGTAAGCCAGCTAGCAAGGGCGAACGGCTTTGCGACCAAGGGAGTCATCGACGCGGATTCAGCAGCACGCAACGTGCCAGGCTAGCCCAGCCGCGGCCCGTCACGGAATCCAGACAATTCACGTGTTTATGCCCACCAAGCCCGCCCCGATTGGCGCAAGTGTGCCAATGGGACGACCCCGCTGCCACGCCCAAATGCAGCAAAAGCGAGCTCCCTTTTCGAGAGCTCGCCTCGCCTCTGCTTGTTTGTTAGTGAAGCGTTTGGCGTAGCTGGTTCAGCCGCCCGCGCCGCCTTCGCCGCCTTCGCCGCCACCGTCCGCGCAGTAGTCGGCAGTTGGGGCGTCTTTCACCATCTGGATCTTGTCGATGAAGAACTCCGTGATCGCGGCGCCAGCCGCTGGCGGGACGATCTTCCACACGAAGCCGGTCGGAACGCCGTTGTCGAAGGTGTTGTAGACGACACCCGCAAGCGGGACCGAAAACGGCTTCCACTCGGCGGCGAGCGTGATCTCGGCTTCGGGCACACCGGCGCCGCCCGTCTGGATCTTCTCGCCACCCTTCACGCCGCGAGCGCAGAAGGCGATGGAGTTCGCGCCTTCTGCCAAGCAAACGTGCGTCAAGGGTGCGGCGGGCGGCACTTCCCAGATGACCCACGCCGCCTTCGGGTCCGCAACCACCGGCGTGTAGCGCCACGTGGTGCAGTCACCCACGGCGCCTGCAACGCGGTTTGCGGCCGCGCAAGCCTTGACGGCGAGGTCGGTCGGGTTGCTGATCAAGGGCGGGCCCTCGGACCAGCCAGAGGGGTAGTAGTTCGACTCGACCTTGTAGGGCAGAGGCAGCGGCGTCTTGTCCATGCAGAAGGGTGTCGTCGGAATCACGACGACCGTTCCGCCAGTGCCGGCAGTCCCGCTGCCAGCCGTTCCGGTTCCGCCAGTTCCGCCCGTGTCTGTTCCGGCCGTGCCGAACGTGCCGCTGGCGCTGAACGAGCCGCTGGCGGGCGTTCCTGCCGTTCCAGCAGGCGAGCCGCCGCTGTTCGTCCCGGCCATGGGGAAGGTGGTGTTGTTGGTTGCCGGCGGCACCGTATCGGAGCACGCGATTTGAACGCCGAAGGCAAGACAGCCGGCGACCGCAACTTGCGGGGCACGGCGACCAAAAAGTTGAGCGGGCGAAAGGAGGGAAATCAGCTTCACGGGGACCTCTGCACCCACCTTGTCGCCAGCCACGCCTTGCGATCACGAGATCGCCAAGATTTTTGCGTGCTGAGGCGAATTTGCACGAGCAGAATGAAATCTCAGCCCGCGAACGGCGCTTCGGCAATTCCGCGCACGCCCGGCTTAATAGCGAGCAGGCAGCCTGCCAGCGGCTCTTCGGCGAGCTGCGCGTCGTCCAGCGTAGTGCGCATAGTGGTGACGTAGAGCGTGTCCAACTCGGCCCCGCCGAACATCACGCTGGTGCCGCGCGAGACGGGCAGCTCGATGATGCGCTCCATTTTGCCCGCAGGGTCGTAGCGGACGATGCGCCCGAAGACGGGCTGAGCGCTCCACACGAAGCCTTCGGCGTCGACGGTCAGGCCGTCGGGGAACGACTCGGTGTTCACGGTCGTGAAGGGACGGCGATTGGCGATGTCGCCCGTTGCAGCGTCGAAGTCGTAAGCGTGAATGACGTGCGCAAAGCTCTCGCAGAAGTACATGGTCTTGTTGTCGGGAGACCAGCCAATGCCGTTGGAGCAGCAGACTTTTTCTGCCATGCGCACCGCTTCGCGATCGGCGCCAACGCGGTACAGGTTGCCGATGGGGTGGTTCCAGTCGACGTCACCCATGGTGCCGGCCCAGTGGCGCCCTTGGCGGTCGGTCTTGCCGTCGTTGAAGCGATTGCCGGGCATGTCGGCTTCGACCTCGGCGATGGTCTCGAGCTTTTCCGTCGCCAGGTCGAAGAACGCCACGGTTCGGCGCAGCGTGACCAAAACACCGCCGCCCTGGCGTGGCGTGGCCGAGCTGACAATGTCGGGGAATTTGTAGGTTTTGTTGCTGCCGTCGGCCGGGTCGAAGACGTTCAACTCTTGGCCAACGATGTCGACCCAGAGCAGCCGCTGATTCGTCGCGTCCCACACCGGGCCTTCGCCGATTTGCATCTTGGCGCTGAGAACTTTGGTGACCTCGGTGGGCGTCGGCTTGATTTCGTGCTGAACGTTGGTGCGGTTCATGGTTGCCTCTAAATGGCGAACAGGTCGGCGGGCAGCCCTTCGATGTCCTCGTCGAGCTCGATGCTGAAGAGCGCACCCGCGTTCGGGTCTTGGGCCAGCTCGTCGGCGGTCATGTTGTAGCGCGCGCTGGTTACGAACAGGGTGCGGTGTTTGGCGCCGCCGAACGTGCAGCAGCTGGGGCGGCTGATCGGCAGCTCGAGCACGCGCTCTAGCGAGCCGTCGGGCGCGTAGCGGCAGATGCGGTGGCCGCCCCACTCGGCGTTCCACAGGTAACCGGCGGCGTCGGTGCAGCTGCCGTCGGGCGCGCCCTTGCCGGCTTTGGCGAACGGTTCAAAGTTGACAACGGCGTGCTCGGCGTCGAAGTTCGCGCGTTCGATGACGCCCGTCGTGGAGTCAGCGAAGTACACTCGCTCGCGCTCGCGATCGAACGCGAGCGAGTTGCTGCAGCCGATGCCGTCGCGCACGGCGCGCGCCACGCCGCTCGACTCGACGCACCAAAGCCTGCCCGCCGCGGAGTCTTCGGCCATGCGCAGGGAGCCAACCCAAAAACGACCCCACGGATCGACCTTGCCGTCATTCAGGCGGTTGAGCGGGCGATCTGCCTCGAGCGTGACGAAGGTTTGGACCGAGCCCGTGCCCTGGAGAGGATCGAAGCGTACGAGGCGCTCCCCCAAGCTCACCAGCAATCCGCCGCTGCGGCACTCGGCGAGCGAGCCAACGAACGTGTCGAACTGCCACGAGCGATGCTGCTGCGTACTCGGCGTGTACGCCTGTACCCGATGGGAAACGATGTCGACGTAGTAGAGACAGCCGTCGCGGTCCGACCAAACGGGGCCTTCACCAAGGGCGGAGGCCGGAACTTGGAGCTGCTGGATGCGCATCAGGCCTCAGGCTTCCCTCAAAGGTCGGCCGTATACCACCCGGTTTATCTACCTGTCTTCCACTGACCCGCCAGGCTGGAAAAGTCCTAGCTCGCAGCTTGGTTGCGTCGGTTGCCGCAGATCCTTAGCCAACTTTGACAAACATTTTCGGTTACTCGGGGACATACAGAACAGATGCCCGCCAAGAAGTCTGCGCCCTACGTCGTGCTGGCCACCGTTTGCGGGGTGGCCCTCGGCGCCGCTTGCGGCAACAGCTCGAACACGGGCACGCCGGCGGGCGGCGCCAATCCCGGCACGGCGGGCACGCCTGCCACAGGCGGCGGCGGACCTGGGACCGGCGGCAGCGCGACTGGTGGCAACACCGTGACTGCGGGCGCTGGTGGCAGCGGCACGGCAGTTGGCGGCACTGGCACAGGCGGCGGCACCGGTCCGGCATGTAAGGTTGGGGGCGCGGCGCTCAACGGCGCTGGGGTCACCCTCACCGCGACGGACATCAGCGCTTTCAAGTACGCCCCGCCCCCCGCCACGCACATCACCAAGATGGCCTACGACCCAGTCGGCAAGCTGGTCGTGCTCATCAACGGCGACGACGGCAAGCTGTTCAGCTTCGATCCGAACGCGACCTTGCCCACGACCGCGATGACGAGTCCGGTGACGACCACGCTGCCCTACAACGCGGGCTACACGGTTCCGGCCGGCTATGGCACGGGCATCTACCAGCCGTATCGTGGGCTTGCGTTCGGTCCGGATGGCTCGCTCTACGTCATGGCTGCCAAGGCGGGTGGCGTCAGCATTGCCAAGGGCGCGCCTCCGGCGGCGGCAGGTGGTGCACGCACGTGGACGACGCTGGTCACGACCAGCCAAACGTTCGAACCCAGCGGTGGCAACTACGATCACTCGTTCTCGGGCATCGCGGTTAGCGCTGATGGCATGAGCCTGTTCTTCAGCAGCGGCTCGCGCACCGAGCACGGCGAGGACGAGAAGGGCACCCGCGAGGTCCCGCTCAGCTCCGCCATCCTCAAGGTGTCGAGCACGACGCCCACCGACCTCAAGAACGACGAAACGGCGCTCAAGCCGTTCCTGTTCGCTGACGGTACTCGCAACACCTTCGACCTCGCTTTCAACGCCGCGGGCGACCTGATGGGCACCGAGAATGGTCCGGACATGGACCTGCCGGACGAGCTGAACTTCCTCGAGCAAGGCAAACACTACGGGTTCCCTTGGCGCTTCGGCGGCACTGACAATCCGACGCGTGACGCGGCCTTCAACCCGGCCACCGACAAGCGCCTGCGCAGCAACGTCTTCGTCGACGGCGCGAAGCTCTACAAGGCGGACGGAGGCTTCCCTGCGCCCCCGGCTGGCGTCACGTTCACCGATCCGATTATGAATTACGGCCCGGCGGGCGACTTTGGCGTGGCTGATGCCAACTCGGCGCCGGCCCAGCTTGGCGCTAGCGGTCTGCCCGGTATTTCGGCGCATCGTTCACCGTTGGGTCTGTCGTTCGATACGGCAGGTGCCTCGTGCGGCGAGTACTACAAACAAGGGCTCATGCTCAGCTACGGCCCCGTCTCGGGCGGCTCGATTGGTGATCTCGGCGAAGACCTGCTCTTGCTCAGCATGACGAAGGGCGCCGACGGCAAGTACTCGATGAACGCAAAGGCGCTCGCTCAGGGCATCAAGCTGCCAATGGATTCTGTGCTCGTCGGCAATCGCCTGTTCACCATTGGTCAAGGCGACTCCGCACAACTTTACGTGTTCGTGTTGCCGACACCTTGAACTGCGATAGGGCCCATCTAGTGCACCAGCGTTTGCTTCTGACTTTGGGGTTTGCGTTCATCGCCGCAGCTTGCGGCGATACGAATGGTGGTACTCCCAACCCGACGCCGGGCGGCGCTGCTGGCGCCACGGCGGCCGGCACTGGCGGCCTGAGCAGCGGCGGCGCGACTGCAGGCGCCGTTGCTGGTGGCTCGGGTGGCTCCGTGGCCGTCGCGGGCGCGGGGGGCTCGACCGGCGGCAGCGGCGGCACTGGCGGCTCCGGTGGCGTTGCGAACCTGATGCCCACGCTGTTGAGCGAGACCGGGCTGTACAGCGACACCGCGCAGCAAACGCTGGCTCCGGGCGTCTACGAGTTCACTCCAGCTTACGCGCTTTGGAGCGACAACGCCGACAAAAAGCGCTGGGTGTACATGCCGCCCGGCGGGAAGATCGTCACCGACAGCATCGCGCGCGGCATGGAGTACTGGCAGTATCCGGCCGGCTTCAAGCTCTGGAAAGAGTTTCGGCGTGACGGCAAAGTGATCGAAACTCGGCTGCTGCAAAAGAACGGCGACGGGCTTACCGATTGGTACATGGTCGCCTTCAAGTGGAAGGATGATCACTCCGACGCCCAGGCAGTAGTGGATGGTGAAGTGAACGCCATGGGTACGGAGCACGATATCCCGTCGCAAAAGCAGTGCGGCGACTGTCACGGCGCCATGTACGACA
>JAYUYU010000919.1:0-3265 GCA_043752365.1 Myxococcales bacterium
TCGCGACGACCTGGTCGCGAGCGCTGGCGGAGAAAGCTTTTTCGGTGGCGAGCAGTACGGTTTTGGACACTCAGGACCTCGTGGTTGGACCCGGCAATCGGCCGGAGAAAAAAGCCACGCAGCTTTAATCTCGCGCCGCCCTCGAGGCAAGCCGCGCTACGTTTCAGCGCTTTGAGAGCACCACGACCACGTCGTCCAGCTCGTACAGCGCCCGGGCGCTGTCTCCGGCCGACAGATAGGGCGCCCTCGCGAAACATTCGAGCGACAACCCCATCGGCAACAGGTCTCGCTCGATGAAGCGCCGCGCTCCGTCCTCCCAGCCGCCAGCCACGCCAGGATCGCAGTCGAGGCGCTCGAGCGGATCGGGCGTGGACGGACCATCGAAGTAGAAGGGGCGATACGGCAACGCGAGCGCCACGACGAACACGCCGCCCGGTTTGAGTGCCAGCAAGCAGTGTCGCAGCAGTTGGCGCGGACGCTGGCAGCGGTCGAGCACGTTCAGCAGCGACACGGCGTCGAAAGCCGCGCCGGGCAGGGGAGCTTCGGTGAGATCGAGCGGGTGGCACTGTACGCCGCGCTGCGTGAGCCGACGCGCCATGCCGCGCGAAATCTCGGTGGCCTCCAGCTCGTCGAAGCAGGGAGCTAGCGTCGCCGTCACGTCGCCGGAGCCAGCACCGACGTCCAGCAGCCGGCCCCCGGTGTGGCCCTCGAGCAGCTGGCGCCAAGCGCTCGTCGGCAGGAAGAGCATGCGATACATGCCAGTTAGCGCGTTGGCGTCGAAATCAGACATGTACACGCGGGCCAAGCGCTGCGCGTACGTGCGCCAGCGCCCGTGGCGCCCTTCCGCCAAGCTGCGGACGGCCGCGCGCCAGCTGTCGTCGACCAAAAGCTCGCGGAAGCCCGCCGCAAAGCTGCCAAGGTGCGCGAGGTTCGCGGACGTGACCAGCCGCGCGTCAGCCTGGCTCATGCGTCCGTCACTTTCAGGCCGGACGCCGCGCGAAATGCGTAGCTCGGTGCGCCAAATCCACGAAGGGACCGGTGATGGCGACGGTCAAGCCGTCGAGCTGCATGTTGACGAAGACCGCGTCGCCTTTGGGCGACGTGCACACGCCCGCGAACTCCCCCGTGCTCTTGGCGTTGCGCGCCAGATCATAGACGCGGCCCTCGGGCGTGAGGCCGCGCACGAATTGTTCGCCGGAGCCGTCCTCCGCGAGCAGCAAATCACCCCACGGGGTCATACAAATGTTGTCGGGCATATCCAGCAGGCTGGCCGCCGGCGACTCCGCGAACAGCTCCAAGCGGTCGGCGGCGTCGCTGCTGCCGAGCGTGAGCTTGAACACCTGGCCCAACCCAGCGCGACCGCCCGCGGTGCAGCACAGGTAGACCACGCCGTTGCTAAAGAAGACGCCTTCACCACGGCAGAAACGCGCAGCTCCGGAGGCTCGCGCTTGGTGGCGAACGCTGTCGTCCTTCGGATCGGGGTTGGGAACGTCGACCCAGTCGCATTTCAAGCGAACACCCTGGTCGAGGTCGCGCGACGTGTCGAAGCGTGGCACGTCGACGACGCGAAGCGCTTGCAGCTTACCCGACGTGTGCGGCCTGCTGGGATCGAGCGGCCGGTAGCGATAAAAGCAGCTGTTGGTCTGATCTTCGCTCAAAAAAACCGTCAGCGTTTTAGGGTCGACCGCCGCAGCTTCGTGCCGAAACCGCCCGTAGCCAGGCAGGCGTTCCGGCGGCACCAAGCGCGAAGCGTCGGTGCGGCAGCGAAAGACGTAGCCGTGGCCTGGCTCGACCGATTCCTCGCAGCTGAGCCAACCCCAGGGGCTGGCGCCGCCCCCACAATTGCGCAGCGTGCCAGCGAGCACATGGTTGCTGGAAAGCGGCGCAAGCGTCGTTTGGTCCAACACCAGGCGCGTGACGCCGCCGCCGGCTTTGGCGTCGAACGACTCGGGGCGCGGGGTGTCGTAGCCGGCGCCGGACAAGCTCTTGTCGAGCTCGTGGTTGCGCATCAAGGTCAGCGTGCCGCCCGGGCCCGCGAAACACGCCATGCCATCCGCGCGTGCCGGTACCTTGAGGCCGTCACTCATCGGCTCGAATTGGCGCTGCAGAATCGTGTAGCGAAAGCCGGCGGGCAGATCCAGAACGCGCGCCGGATCGGCGACGAGCGGCCCCCCGTCCGCCGCCGCGCTGCGCCGAAATAGGAACGCGAGCGGCGCCGCTAAGGCAGCCGCGCCAGCCGCAGCCTTCAGCATGGTGCGTCGCCGAATGGTCACCCCTGAACTGTCCCAAACGCCACGCGCCTCGTCAAAGGGCGAGCCCGTCACGCTGCCTGGGCGCCTTAAAACGCCTCACTTCCGCCATTGACAGCAGGCCATAAACTCCGGACATTCCCGGCCTCGTCCCCACAACCACTCGAACCCCCGATTCGAAAAAAGGAGCCCCCCATGGCATTCGAACTTCCGCCGCTGCCGTTCGCCAAGAACGCGCTCGAGCCGGTGATGAAATCAGAGACCTTCGACTACCACTACGAGAAGCACCACAAGGCGTACGTCACCAAGCTCAATCAGCTGCTGGAAGGTAAGCCCGAGGCGTCCAAGAGCTTGGTCGAAGTGATCAAGACCAGCACGGGCGCAGTATTCAACAACGCGGCGCAGGTTTGGAACCACACCTTCTTCTGGGACAGCTTGAAGCCCAGTGGCGGCGGGGCCCCGCCCGCGGGCGACGTGGCTGATCTCATCAACGGCTTGGGCGGCTGGGATAAGTTCCGCGCGGACTTCATCGCGGCCGGCATGGGCCGCTTTGGCTCCGGTTGGGCCTGGCTCGTGCTCGACGGTGGCAAGGGGAAGATCATCGACACACCCAATGCCGAGACGCCTCTCACCACGGGTGCGGTCCCGCTCGTCACGGCCGACGTCTGGGAGCACGCCTACTACATCGACCACCGCAACAACCGTACGGCGTTCCTCGAGGCTTTCTGCGACAAGCTCCTGAATTGGGACTTCGTCGCGGCCAACTTGGCTGCCGCCAAGTGAGTAGTGAGGCTTGAGTAGTGAGGCTTGAGTGAGAGAACTCTAGCTCGCAACTCGAGTCGAAAAGCGCCGGCGTCTCAAGCGAGACGTGCGGCGCTTTTTCTTGGCAATGAGGATTGAGTCGTGGGGATTCGAGACAGACGATGCCGGCGACGCGCCGCGCTGTCTCGCACTCAATCCTCAATCCTCACGCCTCACAACTCAGGCGTTCAAGTTTGCCGGAGCCGCCGCTGCCT
>JAYUYU010000920.1:0-3264 GCA_043752365.1 Myxococcales bacterium
AGCCGAGCGCAATCACGCACACGAAAGCGGGCGGGTGAAAGCTGGCAACCAACAGGCCCGCCGCGGCCCACCACACCGCGAGCGCGTAGTGCCACTTGCGCTCGTTGCGACCATCCGACGAGCGACCGAACGGCCCCATGATGATAATCGCAAAAATGGCCGGCACACCGGTGATGCACCCCTGCCAAAACTTCGACAAATCCTTGTACTCGCCCTGGATCAACGTCGGCAAAAAGAAGTCGAGCCCATAGCCAGCCAGCACGTGCGTGAAGTACACGAAGCAAAGCGTCAGCACGCGCGGGTCGGTCAGGGCTTGCTTGAACGACGTGTGGGCGCTGGGGCCGGCGGCGATGCGGTCTTGCTCAAGCCTGTTGGCGAGCCACGCCTTCTCGCTCGGCTCCAGCCATTTGGCTTCCTCGGGACCGTTGGGCAAACGAATGTACAGAATGACGCCGAGGATGAGCGAGGGCAGCGCCTCCAGCAGGAAAAGCCACTTGTAGCCGGACAAGCCACCCAGGCCATGCATCTCGAGGATGGCGCCGGACAGGGGCGCGCCGATGATGCCAGTGCCGGCAGCAGCCATCATGAATAAGGCGATGGTGCGCGAGCGGTAGGCGGCCGGGAAGAACTTGGTCAGGTAGTAGATAACGCCCGGGAAGAAGCCCGCCTCCGCGGCGCCGAGCAGGAAACGCAGCACGTAGAACGACATTTCGCCCTGTACGAAGGCGAAGCTGGCGCTGATGATGGCCCAGGTAATCATGATGCGCGCGATCCAGCTGCGTGCGCCGACCCTGACCAAGATCAAGTTACTGGGTACCTCGAACAAGAAGTAGCCGACGAAAAAGATACCGGCGCCGAGCGAGTAGACGGTCGGCGACAACGCGAGCTCTTTGGACATCTGCTCCTTGGCGAAGCCGACGTTCACGCGGTCGAGAAAGGCCGCCATGAAGCAGAAACACAGGAAGGGGATGACCTTCCAGGTAATCTTGCGCATCAACTGCGCTTCGTAAGCAGAAGCTGAATGTGCCGGACATTAGACTGCCGTGCCGTGCGCACTCGGTCATTTTTCGGCCGTGTCCCCGAGAGGCCGTGACGACGCCGCTGACGGCAAGTAACAGTCACTCAGGGCGGGCGAGCAGCTCTTGGACGGGGGCTCGCATCATGACGCGGCTGGCTTCCGGCATGCCGGCTGCGGCGTCTTGTTCGCGCTGCCTGCGCATGGCAGCGCTGTAGGCGCCAAGCGGCACGACCACGAAGCCTAGCCTCGCGTAAAACGGCGCGTTGTAGGGCACATCGGCAAACGTGGCAAGTAGCAGGCTGGGGAGCCCGTCACGCTGCGCCCACTCGGCGACGCGCCGCAGCAACCTATGGCCCAGGCCTCGCCCGCCGTAGTCAGGCTCGACGTCCAGCTCGTGCACGTAAGCCTCCCCGGCGAGTTGCTCGGCGATCACGAACCCGACCGGCACGTCCGCCGGCGTCACGGCTACCCAAACACTGCCCCCCGCGCGCCAGCTCCGCCAACCGGCTCACGTCGAAGTGCGGCAGGTTCACGCATTGCGGGTGCAAAGACTGCTCGAAGCGAAGCGCAGCTCGAAGTTCCAGCGGGCCCAGCAACGCCAAGTCCTCGTTTCGCGCAGCTCTGATGACGAAGTCCGACGTCGGCATGAAGCCGGGCTACGCTAGCCGAGGCTGCGCGGCTACGCTCCCTGTTGGCCCGCCCCCAGCCTGCGGCGCTGAAGCACGTCGACGCAAATCCGAGCAATCTCGCCAACCTCGGCTATTGACGGGCCGCTCGCTAGGTCGACGCGCAGGATCTGCTACTTTTGCGACGAGTGGGACGATGCTTGACGACCTCGATACCGTGCCGTGGCAGTCGTTGCGCCATGCTTTTGGGGGCGCAGCCGAGGTTCCCCGACTGCTGCGCGCCCTTGGCTCGCTCGAGCGCGTAGAACGGCAAACCGCGCTCAAAAATTTGTTCGCCTGCCTAGTGCATCAAGGCTCGGTCTGCGAAGCCACCGCCGCGGCGGTGCCGTTTCTGTTCGAGCTGTTGGTCGACGCCAACACAGTGGAGCGAAATTGGATCGCGTTCTTGCTGGCGTCCATCACCGACGGTCAAGGTTACCTGAAGACTCATACTGGCTTGGAGGAGCAGCGCTGGCGTGAGCTATTGGCCGAGCGCGGCACTACCTTGGAGGCCGAGCTGCAGCGCGAAGACGACGTCGTGCGTGACGTACGTCTGGCAGTCGGGCGCAACGTACAGCTGTTGCTACCCTACCTCAGCGATAGCCAATCCGAGATCCGGGCCGCCGTCGCTCGTGCGCTCGGTCAGTATCCTGGCCGCGCCGACGAGTTGCGGCCGGCGTTAGAAGCCGCCGAGGTGCGCGAGGTGGCGAGCGACGCGCGCGACGCCCTGCGCCTGAGCCTGGCCAAGCTGCGAGCCGCCGGGGCCGAGTACTAGCCGTTCATGAACGCCCTTTCGCGGGAGCTTGCGGCGTTGTCGGCGAGTGAGATGGTCGCAGCCTTGGGTGTGCGCGCTCCCCCATTGCTGCAAAAGGGCCTGGCCGTGCCCTTCTACGCGGCCTCGCGAATCTTGGGTAGAACCCTGGCAGAACTAGACGATGGCGTCCTGACGCGAGGCTTGCCCGCGGCCGCCGGCCAGGCGCTCGAACGCTTTGGCGCGGAGCTGCACGTGGCTGGCGCACGGCTCGGCCAAGGCGCCTGCTTGGTGCTCGCGAATCACCCGGGAGCATACGACGCGCTAGCGCTGATGAGCGCGCTCGGGCGTAGCGATTTACTGATTTTGGCGGCCGACCGCAGCTTCTTGCGCGCGCTACCGAACTTGTCCGCACATTTCTTGTTCGTGAGCGAGCACGCGGGCGAGCGCGCAGGCGCCTTGAAGCGCGCGGTAAAGCACCTGCGACGCGGCGGAGCGTTGCTCCATTTTCCGGCGGGCCGGATCGAGCCAGACGCCGACTTCGAGCCCGACCGGGCACGCTGGCTCGAGCCTTGGCACCCCGGCGTAGCGGCGCTGCTTGATGCCTGTGCCCGCGCCGAGGGCCGCGTGTTCCTGGCAGGCGTGCGCGGAGTGCATTCGCCGCGCGCCAAGCGCTGGCTGCTCAATCGCGTGGCAGAGCGGCGTGGCATCACGACGCTTTCCCCGCTTCTGCAAATGGTCGGCAAGCTGCGCGACGTGACGACTCGCGTCTGTTTGCTGGAGGGCGACAACGGCGGCGCGCTCGACGAGCTGGGAACCGAAGCTCGGCT
>JAYUYU010000921.1:0-8284 GCA_043752365.1 Myxococcales bacterium
GCAGCGAACCCGGCGCGTTGTTTCCCTGATTCGCTAGGTGCTGAGCTCTTTCACGATGTCGGCGAGCACTTCCAGCGAATGCTCGATGCGTTCCGACCAAACGACGCCGGCGTTCAAACGCAAATGATTCTCGAAACGGCCGCCGGCCGAGAAAATAGGGCCGGGCGCGACCGAGATGCCGCGCTCGAGGGCGCGGCGTTGAATCGAGAACGCGGAGACGTTGCCGGGCAGCTCGACCCAGACCACGTAGCCGCCTCGCGGGGCGCTGACGCGCGTGCCGGGCGGAAAGTGTCGCGCGATGGCCTCGCGGGTCTTTTCGACTTGGACCGAGAGCAGCCGCCGCGTTTTGCGCAGGTGCCGGTCGTAGCCGCCGCTGGCTAGAAATTCGGCGACCGCCATTTGCGTCATCGTCGGCGTCGCCACCGATTGAGTGAACTTCAGTCGCTCGACGGTGCTTTGGTAGCGCCCCGCCGCGATCCAGCCCACGCGATAGCCGGGCGCCAACGTCTTCGACACGGAGCCGACGTACAGCACGCGCCCGTCACGATCGAGCGCTTTGATGGGCGCCGGCCTCGAACCGTCGAACACCATGTCGCCGTACACGTCGTCTTCGATCAGCGGTACGTCGTGGCGCTCCAGCAAATTCATCAGCCGCCGCTTGTTTTCGTCAGGCATCACAGAGCCGAGCGGGTTGCTGACGGTCGGCATCGCGAAAATGGCCTTGATGCCGCCGGTTTTTAGCGCAACTTCCAGCGCGTCCAAGTCCATGCCGGTGCGCGGATGCATCGGGATCTCGAGCGCCTTGATGCCCATTTCTTCGATCAGCTGCATCACGCCGAAGTAGGTCGGGCTCTCGATCGCGATAGTGTCGCCGGGGCGCACCAGCGCGCGCAGCGCGATGTGCAAGGCCTCCATGGCGCCGACGGTCGTGACGAAATCGTCTTCGCGCAGCGGCAGACCCATCAGCACCGCACGACGGGCAAGTTGACGGCGGAGCGTGGACAAGCCGGGCGGGGCGTCGTAGTTCGCGCCGGCCGTCGACATCTCCCGCGCGATTTCGGACAAGATCCGGTTCAGCTTGGCGATGGGCAAAAGCTCGGCTGCCATGACGGCGCTGCCTAGCGGCACCACGTTGGGATCGCGTACTGAGGCGACCAGCGCTGCGACGGCCGCCGAGACCGTGATTTCCGAAGGAACGCTGCTCCTGCGCGGCGTGCTCGGCTCGAGCAGCTCGGGGCCGCGTTCGCGGCGAACGAAGTGCCCGCTCTTCGGCCTGACCTCGACCAAGCCTTCGTTCTCGAGCTCGAAGTAAGCCTGCAGCACGGTGGCCACACTGACGCTGCGTTCGCGGGCCAGCCGACGAACCGACGGCAGTCGGTCGCCAGCGCGCAGCTGGCCCTTGGCAATACTGGCGCCCAAATCGTGGGCCAAACGCTCGTACAGCGGGGATTCGGCGGCGGCGGCCATTGGCAACAGTGTACTGGTCCAACCCTTCATACACCAGTACAGATGAGGGGCAATTGCCGGGCGACAGTCATGACCTGTACTGGTTGAACCGGTGCGCAAGGGGGCTGTTTCAGGCGGCTCAGCGCGCACTGAAACGTGCCGAACCGCGGCCAGTTGCCTGCTGATGTGTGGCTCACACCACTATTGGTTCGGCGTGTCCCACCTCCCTACGACGGTTGAGGCGCGTGTTTCTACTCCGGTCCAATCATTCCAACTTAGAAGGATAAAATTATGAATACGAAGACAGGTCTGTTGGCACTGGGTCTATTCACGCTCGGCGGCATTCTCACGGTCTCCTGCGGAGGTAGCTCCGGCAGCGATGACGAAAACACGACTGCCGGCAAAACCAGCACCGGCGGCGCGACCAGCACGGCCGGCACGACCAGCGGCGCCGGTACTACGTCTACTGCGGGCTCGGGCAACAACACGGCGGGCTCGGACAACAACACGGCCGGCACTGGCAACAACAACGGTGGCACTGGCAACAACAACGGCGGCGCCGGCAACGACAATCAGGGAGGCGACAACAACTTCCCAGGCTTCGGCGGCGCAGGCACGATTCCCGGCTGCCCCACGGCCCAGCCGACGGACGGTGCCGAGTGCATGCGCGAGGGCATCAACCGCTTCGGTTGCCCGTACGACGACGGAGCCATGGTCTGCACCTGCGAAGGCCAGCAGCAAAACCGCACTTGGAATTGCGAGGCTCCGAACCAGGGCCAAGGTGGCGACAACGGCGGCTTTGGACAGGCGACCTGTCCGGCCAACGCTGAAGATGATGCCCCCTGCACTGGGCAGGGCATGTGCACTGGGCAGGCGTGTTTCTGCAACAACGGCCAGACCATCTGCTTTGGTGACTGAAGAGTCGGCGCTCAGGCGGTGAGCTTTTCGAAGCCTAGCTCGAGCGCGCGCGTGACGAGCGCGGAGTACTCGGCGTCGTCCTCAGGACGACGCCAGGCTCCGCGCTTTTTCATGTCCAAAATGGTTTCGTGCGCGCCTTGCACGAAGCCTATTTGGCAGCGGAACTCGCGTACGCTGGCCTTGGCTTTTTCGGAGCTGTAGGCGCCGTGGTAGCGCGTGATCTCGTTCAGGAACGAGAAGCGCTTTGGGTTCTGCGCCACGACCCAACCAGCCGGCGCAAGCACGACCTGCGCCTCGGTGCCCAGGGCTCGAGCGGCCTCGCGGTAGTAGTCGCGCCACGTGAAGACGTGGTCGCGCGTGGTCGTGGCTTCTATCATGGAAGTCGCGTAGCTTGAGCGAGGCATGGAAGACCCGGATTTTTCGGCCTTGTGGGCTGCCTTCCGCGGCAAAGATCGCGACCGTGTGATAGTTGGAGTAGCGGCGGCCTTCGCGCACGTGGCAGTGGCAAACGGTCAAGTCGAAGCCGCCGAGACAGCGCGCTTCTTGGACGTAGTGCGTGGCTCGCGCTTGGCGCCGGCCGACGGCGTCACGGCGGCTGCGTTGGGGCAGGCGTTCGACGAGCTGTCGCGCGCCATGCTGTCGCGTCCCGAGCTGGGACGCGTCGAAGCGTTGCGGGTGCTCGGTGACTTCGGCTTCGATCCGATGCGTGGCGAAATCATTTGGAGCGCTGCGCGCTCGGCTTTGGTGGCTGATGCACAGCTGGACCCGGCCGAGGAGCGGGCAGCGGCCGAGATCCGCGAGGCGCTGCGGATTCGACCCGGCGCGCGCTGATTCGACTGAAACATTCTTGAAACCCGCCGCGACGCATGTATTGAGGAGCGGTCATGCCTGTGTCCGACCCCCCACCAGCTAGCCTACAACCGCTCGCGGGCCTGCGCGTCGTTTGCTTCGAAAGCCGTCGCAGTGCCGAGTCGAGCCGAATGATCGCGCGTCAGGGCGGTGAGCCGATCGAAGCGCCGTCGCTGCGCGAGGTGCCGCTGCGAGGACCATCCGGCCTAGACACGCTGGAGCAGGACCTGGTTTTGGGGGTGCCGTTGCTGTTGGTGCTTTTGACCGGCGTCGGAGCCGAGCTGCTGATCGAAGGCTTGGAGCAAAACTTGCCACGCCAGCGCGTGCTCGCGTTGCTGACTAGCGCGACGACCACGATCGTGTGCCGCGGTCCGAAGCCGCACGCCATTTTGAAGCCGCTCGGCATCAAGCCGACCATCGTGGTGGGTGAGCCGAACACGTGGCGCGACGTGCTGCGCGAAATCGACGTTCACGACTTGGCGCGGGGCAAGAGCGTGTACGTGCAGGAGTATGGCCGCACCAACGCTGAGCTGGTGTCGGGTCTGGAGCAGCGCGCCGCTGCCAGCGTGCGCCAGGTGAAGACGTACGCCTGGACGTTGCCGGAAGACTTGGCTCCGCTCCACGCTGCCATCGAGCGCATCGCGAACGGTGACGCCGAGGTCGCGCTGTTCACGAGCGGCATTCAGCTCACCCACTTGCTGCAGATAGCCGAACAGCGCGGCATGAGCGCGAGCCTGCGCGCCGGCTTGGCGCGGCTGGTGATTGCCTCGGTGGGGCCGCTGATGACCGAGACGCTAGTGGCCGCGGGCCTGCCGCCAGACATCGAGCCCGAGCACCCGAAGCTGGGGCACCTGATGGTGGCGCTGGCGGCGCAAGCTCGCGGTAAATTGGCTGAAAAGCGCGCCCAGGCAGCTGAGCGCGCTTCCTGAGCCGCTCGGGTTAACGCGCGTGAATCGCGGCGACTGCGTCGAGGTCGAAGCCGGTGGTGTTGCCACCAACGGGTTGCGTCTTCAAATCGCGGATTTTCACGAAGCGCGCGTGCTTCAGACCAACATCGGCCAAATCGAAGGCGTCGCCGCCGCTTTGCACCGCGTCGAGCGGAATGAGGGAGGCCGCGTCGTAGACGAGGGTGGGGGTAACGCCCGCACAGCCTGGAAAGTTGCCTTGCCCGTCGCCGACGCTGTCGCAGGCGAACGCGTGCCAGGTCTCGCCGTCTTGGCTGACGGATACTTCGCCCAGCTCGGCGAAGACCATGCTGGGGTCGCTAGCGGGCCAGAACGCGTTCTCGAACACCAGTAAATCTGGGCCCGGCCCGTCGACGAAGCCGAGCTCACCAAAGCCGAGCACGATCTCTCCGCCAGCTCCGAGCGAGAGCACGTCGTACGAGCCGCTTTCGAGGCCTTTGCCCTGGGGCGCGCCGAGCACGATGCCGGGCAACTTGCCTTGATTGTAGCCCGCGCCAGTGCCTGGCTCGAATGACTCGACGCTGCTGGCGTAGGCTGGATTGGGTGATAGCTCGGGCGCTTCGCCGCCAGCACCGGCCGCGTTGCCTTGGCCAGCTGCGCCGCCCGTGCTGGCGTTGCCGGCGCCTGCAGTCGCGGTTTCGGCTCCCGCAGCGCCGGCATCGGGCGTCGCTTGCCCGCCGCCGGCTGCGCCGGAGCTAGCTTTGGCCGGCTTACCTGCTGCGCCGGCTGTGTCCGCTTCTCCGCCCGCGCCGGGCGAGGGCGTATCACCGGCACTCGTGCTGCAGCCCGCCGCGATGCCGAACAGCAGCGCGGCGTGTGCCAGAGCGAGGCGCTTCAGTGCAACCCCGCGTGCCATCATTCCCTCGTCAGCTGGGACCACGGGAACGGGCCGCAGCCGCCGTTCGCGGGATCGCTCGAGTTTGCAGCGTTCGTGCCGGCTTTTGCGTCCTGAAGCGTGCCCTTCGCGAACTCGATGGTGCAGCACCAGAACGAGTCGTTCTCCACGTCCGTGTACACGACCTTGCTGAACTTGTTCGGGTTGTACTGCGCGTCGGCGGCGACCTGGATGTACAGCGTGTTGGCTTCGTTGTCGTACTCGACGATCGAGTCGACGGTGAAGCTGGTCCAGGCGGTTTGGCTGATGACGTCAGTGCCGAAGCCGTTGTCCCACTCGCCGATGATCTCGAGCGCGGCCGCGCCGTTGCCCGCGCCGCCTTCGCCGCCTGAGCCACCCGTCGCGCTCAGCTCGCCGCCCGCGCCAGCGCCACCGGGAAAGTCGATGTGCGCGCCGCCTCCGCCCTCGTTCGCGCCGGCCGCGCCGCCACCACCCGCCGTGCCGCCGTCATGACCCGCGCCCGCGCCGCCGCCGTCCGAGCCGGCCGCTCCAGCGCTGCCCGAGCTGCCGTTGCCGCCGGTGGTGCTGCCAGCAGTCGCGTTCTTACCGGCCGCGGCGTTGCTGCCAGCGTTGCTCGACTTGCCGGCCTCGCCGCCCGAGCCCGCGCGGCCGTCCAGCGGCAAGAGGTCGTCGTCGCCCTCGCAAGCGAAGGTCGCCGCGGCTGCCAACACCAAAATCGAAGCAAAATGAAGTGTTTTCACGCTAGCTCCTTGCCGGTCCTAGCCGGCAGGTGGCCCCACGTTTTTGGCGGCGAGCGCGCGCGACCGAATGCCGCGAGCCCTCACCCCATCGTCCGTGGGGCGTCTTCGGGTCTCGGCGGAGGGGGTATCCTGGCTCTCGGAGCATCGACTGGGCCCGGCCTTCCCCGGTCTTCCCGAGTGGCTGGCGGCTATCGCCTGGGGCTTCGTCGCTCCGATGACAGTGGCGGGACCGCGTCGGATTCTCACCGACTTCCCACCCTCCAACCGAAGGGTCTACTGAATCGCCGGCGCTCTTAGCCGTCTGGCCGGATGCCGTCAAGTCGGGGGTGGACGAGGCTGGGGTGGCCAGCGCCGCGCGCGGCCGGCGACAAGGCTACGTCGGAGGTTTGGGATTCGATTGCGCGATCTTCTCGGTGGCGCCGCGACCTGGCATCTTGCGATCACAATGAATGCTTTTAAGTGGATTCGAGGCGCGTGCCTGCTTCTGGTTGTCTCAAGCTGTGGCGGCACTGCTGACGCGTCCGACTCGTGCGGCGACACCTCAGCGTGCGGGGGCAACCTCGTGGGCAAATGGAACGTCACGTCGTCGTGCCTGAGCTTGGGGACGTCGGGCATGAGCGAAAGCATGAATTGCGCTGGCCTCACGAGCCAAGCCAAGGACGTCGCGATGACCGGCAACGTCGCCTACAATGCCGATAAGACCTACCAAGCGAGCATCACCGTGACCGGCAAGGTGATCGTTAGCATTCCGGCATCCTGTCTGAAGCAGGGGGCCATTACTCTAACGTGTGACCAAGTACGGCAGTCGCTGGAGGCGAACGCAGCGGATGGTGGCTACAAATCGGTTTCGTGCAGCGGCTCGAGCAGCTGCTCATGCACCATGACGTTGATTCCGCAACTGCAAGAAACGAGCGGCACCTACTCGACCTCGGGTGGTACGTTGACCCAAACCGAAACCGGGGGAAGGCCCGAGGACAGCAGCTATTGCGTCAAAGGCAGCACGCTCACCCTTTCTCCCGACAGCGCTACGTCGGAGGTCAGCGGTTCCGTGCTCCTGAGCAAGCAGTGACCTTTGGCGCTGGCTTTCGGCCCGCGTGAATTGGGGCTCGACCGCCATGCTGCCCAAGACTCGTGGGTGCACCGGAGTTACCTTTAAAGAGCGGAGGCGCCGGGAACGGATTGAGCAGTGATCGGACTCGGCAAGACTTCTTGCTCTCGATGAAAGAGCCGGTAGAGAACAGGGAGGACGAGCAGTGTGAGGGCGGTGGACGAGAGGATGCCGCCGATCACGACGGTCGCTAGCGGGCGCTGTACCTCCGAGCCAGTGCCGGTGGCCAAGGCCATCGGCACGAAGCCGAGCGCGGCCACCATGGCCGTCATCAGCACCGGCCGAAGACGGCCGACGGAGCCGTGCAGCACGGCTTCATCCAGACGCTCGCCGTTTCGTCGTAGGTTTTCGATGAACGTCAGCATCACTAGGCCGTTGAGCACCGCGACCCCCGAAAGGGCGATGAAGCCGATAGCCGCAGAGATGGACACCGGGAGATCGCGCAACCAGAGCGCCACGATCCCACCCGTTAGCGCGAGTGGAACGCCCGTGAAGATGAGCAGCGCATTCTTGATCGACCCAAAGGACAAGAAAAGCAGGCCGAAGATCAAGGCCAAAGCGACAGGCACTACGATGGCGAGTCGTGCACGCGCAGCGATCAGGTTTTCGAACTGGCCCCCCCACTCGAGCCAGTAGCCAGCGGGCAGCTTGATCTGCTGCTCAATCCGCGCTTGTGCGTCTGAGACGAACCCGCCCAAGTCTCGCCCGCGCACGTTGCATTGGACCACCACGCGACGCTTGCCGTTTTCGCGGCTTACCTGGTTGGGGCCATCCTCGATGGTAATCTTGGCCAGTGCGCCAAGCGGCACGAAGGCCTGACGAGCGCCGGCGAGCTTAGTCTCAGCCGTTTCCTCCGCGGCAGCGGGCTCATGCGCAGCGCTAGGCAGGGCGACTGGCAAATTCTCGAGCGCGTCGAGATCACGCCGAATGTTGTCTGGCAAGCGGAGCACGACATCGAAGCGCTTGTCACCCTCGAAGACCTGCCCGGCACTGACGCCGCCCACCGCGGATTCCACGACTGCCTGCACGTCTGCGATGCTGAGGCCGTAGCGGCCGATCGCGCGCCGATCAATGTCGATTGTGAGCACGGGTAGGCCCGTTACTTGCTCGACCTTGAGGTCCGCCACGCCGGGCGTCTTGGCGAGCACTCGAGAAATCTTGTTGGCTTCGCGCAACATCACGTCGAGGTCGTCGCCGAAGACCTTAACCGCTACCTCGCTGCGCACACCGGAAATGAGCTCGTTGAAACGCAGTTCGATCGGTTGGCTGAACTCGTAGTTCTGGCCAGGGAGCTCTGCAATCACGGCTTCCATCTTCTCAGCAAGCTCTTCTTGGGAGCTTGCCTTGGTCCACCCGTCGCGCGGCTTGAGCATGACATACGTGTCCGACACGTTTGGCCCCA
>JAYUYU010000922.1:0-3261 GCA_043752365.1 Myxococcales bacterium
GGCGCGTTGGCGTTGTGCTCGGCCATGACCGTGATCGGTTGGGGCGCGCTGCTACTGGTGGAGAATCAGGCGCTGTTCTCGTTTGGCGTGTTTGCCATCAGCGGTGAAGTCGCTTCGCTGGTCGTGGCCGTGCTGGCGCTGCCGGCCGTCTTGTCGTGGCTTACAAGCGGGTCAGGACAGCGCAAATCGGGCCGCCCGGGCACGGCTCCGACGGCTCTGGAATGAGCTCGCAATGGTCCGGAACGGCGACCATGACCTTGTCGCTGTTGGGGTCGGCGTTCCAGCTCGAGCTGGGGCCCCACTTCAGCTTGGGCCGCTCCATCTGGCCGACGAAGCGGACCTGACACTGGGTGACGAAGCGCGCCAGCTTTTCGGGCAGTAGGTTGCCGGGCGGTTCGATGTGCAAGCGCGTAGCCATGGCTGGAGTCGCCCACAAGCCGGCGACCATCACCAAGCGGTTGTCGTTCCAGGTGCGGTACGGCTGAATGATATTCGCTTTGTTGTCGTCCAGCGGCTGGCTCGGATCGCGCGGCCAGGCCTCGCTCTCCGTCTTGTTGCCGCAGCGCTTGCCTGCGAATTCCTTGTCGTACGAGCACGCCAGCCCCGCGTAGTCCGCGGTGACCAGCGTGATGCGCAAGGTAGACTTACCTCCTACCTTCCACTCGTCGACCTTCGAGGTAGGCGGATCTTTCGGCTCCAACTTTTGGCCGAGGCACGACATGGGCAGGAGCGTGAGGCCGCCAATAATTGCAGCCGCGACCAAGAATCTTCCAGCCACGACGGGTGTTTCTTCCACGACCGGCGGGCGCGACCCTTTTGGGCGGGCCTTGGGCGTCGGTTTTGCGCTGGGGGGACCCGCAGGTCCGGCCGGCGCCGGGGGTGGGGCACTTGCGCTCGGGGCCGGTTTGTCGCTCTCGCTCATGACCGCGCGTTGATAGCGCAAAAGCCTTCGGGACACTAATCCAGTTTCTAGGCTATATTCGAGCTGCTTCTTGCGGGTCCTTCTAATTGCTGGCGAGGTTTTTTATGCCTGACAAGCGCGTGCCGTGCATCGATCGTCGTATCACCCTGGCAGCGCTCAGCGCTCTTGGCCTTCTCGTGAGCGCTGCGCCCGTCCGCGCCGCCATCACGCTAACCGGCGACGCGGCTACCGCGTTCGACGCCAAGGTTTTCCAGAACGGGCTCAGCACGCCCACGGACATCGCCGTGCTGCCGGATGGTCGCGCGATCATCGTTCAGAAGAACGGCGACATCGCCACCGTGCCGGCCGCTGGCGGCACCCCCGTCGAAGATCACATCAACGTGAACACCGACAGCGAGCAGGGCCTGCTCGGTGTCATCGCCGACCCCAACTTCGCAACGAATCAATACATCTACGTCTACGCCGATCGGCCCGATTCGACACCGGACATGGCCGAGTTCAACCGAGCCAACCGGCATCAGATCTTTCGCTACAAGTTTGGCGCCGACAGCAAGCTCGGCACGCAGACGGTAGTGCTCGACATGGGCCTGGAGGGTCCCGCCAATCACGACGGAGGCGGTATCGATATTTATGGCGGCAACCTGTACCTGGGGGTCGGCGACACGGGAGCCAATTCCGACACGCCTTCCAATCGCTACGGTTCGTGCTTGAACAAGGGCAACGGCAAGGTGCTGCGCGTCAGCCTTGCCGAGGCCACCTTGGGCCAGCCCCCCGCAGACAATCCTTTGGTCAATGTGCCACTGGTCACGGGGTGCGACTCCACGAATGGCGCGTTCAAGATGGCGGCGCCGGACAAACGCATCTTTGCCTGGGGCTTCCGCAATCCCTACCGAATTTGGGTCGACAAGACGACCGGCAAGGTTTGGGTCGGTGACGTCGGTGAAGTAACTCGTGAGGAAATCGCCGTGGTGCAGAAGGGCGAGCACCATGGCTACCCTTTCCGCGAGGGCACCAAGGATTGGATGCAGGGCTACGCGCCAGCAGGCCAGTGCATGGGCATGACGCCTGCCAGCGAATGTATCGCGCCCGTGTTCGAGTACGAACGCGGTGGCGACCAGGCGAGCGTCATCGGTGGCCGCATTCTGGATGGTTGTGACTGGCCGGCCGCGTGGAAGAGCCGTTACATCTTCGGCGACTACAACCGGGGCAAGATTTGGACGGTTGATGTCAATGGCACGCGAGACGGTGTCGTCGCCAACTCGCAGAAGGATTTCGCCACCAGCAACGGTTTGACGGCAATGCGAATGGGAACTGACAACGCGCTGTACTTCCTCGAAGAGGGCGGCACGGTGACGCGCGTCACGGCCAAGGCTGGCACGGCAACGCCCAACTCTTGCCCCAGCGTGAACGCGGACCCCACCACCCCGGGTGGCGGTGGCGGCTCGGTTGGCGGAGCGGCGGCTGGCGGAAACGCAGCAACGGCGGGGAACACGAGCACGGCCGGGACGAGCTCGGGTGGCGCGTCCAGCACGGCTGGCCGCCCTTCTGGCAACGCCGGGACCAAGTCGAGCTCTGGGGGGACGACCGGCAGTAACGGGGGCACGGCGAACGCCTCGAATTCCGGTGATTCTGGTGGCTGCGGCTGCCAGGTCGTTGGCGGGCCTGCAACGTCGACCCTAGGTCTCGGTGCCCTGGTTGCCGCATGCGCCATGGGCCTGCGTCGTCGTCGTGGTGGTCGCGGAAACTCTTCTCGATGAAGAGGCGTGCTCTCTGTATGGGAGCTCGAGTTTTAGCGCCGCTGGTGATCGTCGTGGCCGGCATACTTGCCGGCTGCAGCGACAGTTCCACGGCTGAGCCATCTGGTGGCTCTGGAACAGCGGGCATTAGCGGTGGCTCGCACGCGGGCACCGGAGGTTCACCTGGCGGCGCGAGCGGCGGGGGCGGCCAGGCGATCGCTGGCGGCGGCGCCGACGGCGGGGCGTTGGGCGGAACGGGTGGAACCGGAGGAGTGGGGGGAACCGGCGGCGCGGCAGCCAGCGCTTGCGCCATCTCAGCCACCGACGACGAGCAGCCGACTCTGCTTAGCGAGACGGGCTGCGTCGACATGGCGGATCCGACCAAGCCTGCGGCGGGACTTTTGCCCTATGCAGTCCGAAGTCCACTTTGGTCGGATGCCGCTGCCAAGGAGCGCTTCGTGCGCATTCCCGACGGTGGCAAGATTCACGTGCTCGACTGTGCGCAAGAGCCCAGTGCTTGCATGCCGCCCGGCTTGGGCGGCACCGGTGAGGACGACGGCCATTGGCAGATGCCGGTCGGCACTGTGCTCGTGAAGAACTTCA
>JAYUYU010000923.1:0-8278 GCA_043752365.1 Myxococcales bacterium
GCCGGCCTGCATCGCGACGCCCGCGGCGTGATCCGCGATGCTCTCGGCCCGGCTGCTCAAAAGGGCGGTGCCTCTCGCGCCGAAGCCCTGGCGACGCTGTCTCTTGCGGTGCTCAACGGCTTGTCCGTCACCGAGTACCTCGAGGGCGACGATGCCAAGGTCAAGGAAGCTTACGAAGCCTTCCTAGGCCTGCTCCGCCAGGGCCTCGAAGCCCCGTCGAACGTTTCCTAAAGCCGAGCGGGTTTACCCGTAACGACAGCCGAGTTGGTTCACGCCAACTCGGCTGTTCGCGTTTTGTCGGCCCGAGATTCACAGGGAGATCGGGAGCTCGGGAGTCGTGCGAGTTTTTTGTTGTTCGAGACGAGCAACGGCGTTTGGCAACTGTGCAGCGCGCAAAGTACCTCGCCTCTCGACCCCCCAAAATTCACGCTCGCACGACTCCCGAGCTCCCTGTAAAAAATCTCGAGACGCAGAGGGACGGACGGCTCGCATGGCAGGCCCCGTTTCCGTACGTTGCGGCGGCGCCCAGCTGGGCGCCTGTGACAGGGCCTAGCCCGGGATCCAGGCGCGGCCTGGTTCCAGCACGCCTTCGAAGCCGTCGAGGTAGTGGGACGGCGTGCCGGGCTGCGAGTCGTCAACCCACAGCACGCGGTCAGTGCCGTAGGGGCGAACGTCGATGTGAACGAACTTGTTGTTCGGGTAAAAGCCGCAGCCCACGTCGCGCAAGTTGCGGCAAAAAACGAACAGTTGCTCGTTTGGTATGCCGTACACGAACAGGTCGAGCGCCTTGCCCTTACCGTGAAAGCCGCTGTGCCCGTTCTGGCGGTAACCGCTCATGATGTACAAGGTGCGCCGCGGGAAGGCCTGGGCGACCTGCGAAAGCACCCAAATGAGCCGCGGGTCGACCAGCTTTACGTGGGGCAGCCATTCCCCGGGTCCGGCGTCGGCGGAGGGTTCGAACGGCAAAGGCAGCTCGGGGCGCGGTACGCCCGGCGCGCGTGACAGCACGCTCACGACATCGATGGCATCGGGCGCTACGCCGCCGTCGCAGTCGATCAACGGCAGCGTGATCTGCTCGCCGCCGTCGTAGCGCGCTAGGCTGACGGCGCGCGGCGCGCGCCACTTCGGGCACGGACCGCGCATCGATACGCTGAGCGCTTCGGGCTCGGGCGCTTCACTTTCGAAGCTCCACGCTAGCGAGAAGCGCGGGCTCCAGCTGGAGAAACCGTAGTCACCGCGGAAGAAGGTGCGCCACTCCGCGATGTGGTTCTGCGCGGGGGCGAGGTAATGAGCCAGCAGCGACAACGAGCGGTCAGGCGCGAGCCGGAACGGGCGGCTTTGATGAATGCCGGTCTCGAGCCAGCTGAGCTCGGACAGGTCCCGCTGCGGCCCGAACAGGCCCCAGTTGGGAACGACGGGTCGACGCGACGCTGCCGCGGCGGGCGTCACGCTCGCAAAAGTGGCGACTGCCACCGCCACGGCGGCGATCATGCGGGACGAGCGAAGGGCCAGCACTTCTGCTCTGAACATGCCGCGAGGCGGCCGGCGGTTCAAGCGGCCCGCGAGCCCGGCGCGGACCTACCCCCGGAAGCAGGTGATTCTACCCACCGCGGAGCGCGGAAAGTGCGCGGAGCGCCGCTTCCAACGTGATGCTGCCGTCTTCGCTGATGCGACCGGCCACGGCTTCGACCTCGGGGCCCTGTGCGCCAGCTGCCACCGCGACCGAGCGCGCGTGCAGCGACATGTGGCCGCGCTGAATGCCTTCGGTGGCCAGCGCCCGCAGCGCCGCCAAGTTCGAAGCCAAGCCCACGGAGGCGGCGACCAGCGCCAAGTCGTCAGCGCAATCGACGGCCAGCAGGCTGAGCGCCAGCCGCGCCGCCGGGTGAACACGCAGCGTACCGCCCACGATGCCCAGCGCGAGCGGCAGCGTAACCTCGCCGACCAAGTCGAGGCCGTCGCGCCGCCAGACCGAGAGTGGTCGGTAGCGGCCGGACAGGGCGGCGTAGGCGTGCGCGCCGGCTTCCACCGCGCGAAAGTCATTGCCGGTGGCGATGACGACGGCGTCGATGCCGTTCATGATGCCCTTGTTGTGCGTGGCGGCGCGGTACGGGTCCGCCTCGGCGAACTGCGATGCCGCCACGATGCCGTCGGCGATGGCGTCACCGGAGAGCTGCGCCGGCGTTTCGCCCGGTGGGGGCACGCTGTCTGCCAGCGCGCCCGGCGCGACCGAGGGGCGTGAAAACATCAGGTCGTTCGGATGCACACGACAGGTGACGCGCGCGCAACGTCGATCACTCAGGTTGGAGAGGATGCGCAACCCCAGCTCCGCGCCGGTAATTTCGGCGGCGATGGGCCCGACGGCTTCCGCGATGGAGTTGACCATATTGGCGCCCATCGCGTCTTTGCAGTCGACCAGCACGTGCACCACGACGCGACCGGCCTCGAGCTTCCTTAGCTCGATGCTGCGGGGCCCGCCGCCGCGGTCGACCAAATTCGGTACGGCAGAGCGCGCCACCGACAGCAGGTGCTCGGTCTCGGTTTCGAGCCGACGTATGCCAAGCTCCGGATCGGCCAAGCCGCGCAGCTCAATCTGCGCGATCATCAGCGCCTCGGTCATTTCGGCGCTGAAGCCGCCGGCGTGGCGCACCATGCGGGCGGCGTTGGAGGCCGCGGCAATCACGCTCGGCTCCTCCACCACCATGGGCACCAAGCGATCTTTGCCGTTGACCTGCACGTTGAGCGCCAACCCAAAGGGCAGCGCGTAGGTGCCGAGCACGTTCTCGACCAATTTGTCGGCGGTCGTGACGTCGATGCCGCCCGCCTCCAGCGCCGCGCACAGCGCCCCAAGCTCGACGCCGGAGCGCTCGGCCACCAGTGCGCGTCGCTCGGCAACGCTCAGTTTGTAGAACCCAGGTAAACGAGAGCCGCTCATCGCGATTCGTAGACGTTCATGCCCGGCAGCTCGAGGGCGGTCAAGAAGCCGCCGTTGCCGCAGCCCGTATCGATGCCAAAGCAGTTCTCACCCGCCCACAAGTCGGTTGGATCTTCGGGCGTGTAGCCCGACAACTCGGGTGGCAGGTACTCGGTGCGCGTGTGGCCGAACACCACGGGTTTGCCGCGGTAGTTCTTGAAAAAATCTGCGTCGCGCAGCCACAACAACACCTGTGGATCAGGCGCCTCGCCGGGATGAACGAACTCACCGGCTACGCGCGGCAGCCCGGCGTGAACGTAAATGGCGTGCTCGTCTTCGTACCAGTAGGGCAGAGACTTGAACCAGTCCACGACCTCGTCAGGGAGAAAACTGCCGGTGGTGAGCGGCATCTGCTCGCCCTTCTTCGGCAGCTCGCCTTCGTCCGGGAAGGTACCCCCGACGTACGAGCGCATGGCGGCCAAGCAGCCGTTGCCAGGCGGGGTCACGAACTCGTCCCAGCCCCGCTCGACCACGCGGATCCAGGCGTCCTCGTGGTTGCCACGCAGGCAGACGACCTTGGCCAAGGTGCGCGTGGAGAGTGAGCGCACGTACTCGACCACTTCTGCCGATTTCGGGCCGCGGTCGACGTAGTCGCCCACGAACACCAAGGTGTCTTCGGCGGTAAGCTTCGGCAGGCACGCCATCAGCTTGAAGAGGTGCGACGTTTCGCCGTGAATGTCGCCAATCGCGAACGTGCGGCCAGCCATGAACGCCTGAAGAGACCACAACATTCGGGCTGAATCCAGCGCCGCGGGGCGGGTCTAAGGTAGGTGGGCTGCGCCCGGAGCCGACAGGTCGGCGGCGAGCCGCCGATGGGCGTGATTTTCGAGGGCCGCGCGCAGAACCGGCGTGGAAGGGCCGGTGCCGACGAACAGCGCGATGTCACCCCCACCTGCCCCGGCAGGCAGCAGGGCGGCGGACTCTGCTTCGGCCTGCGGAGCGAGCAACGCCAGCTCGGGCGTCACGATCGGTACGCCAGCGGCTTGCCCCAAGCCCGACAAGGCGCGCTGCTGAGCCTGCAACGCCGCCACGAATGCAGGCGCGTTTCCCTGCCGTACGCCGAGGGCGGCAGCCTGAGCCGCCGACGCCTGGGCTTGCAGCCATTGCTGGTGCAGGGCCGGGGCACGCTCGCCGAGGCGAGCAACGGCCGCCAGCAGGTCTCGCGTCGAAGCCGAGGTCGGACAAGTCCATACCTCGAGCGTGAGCGCGCCTGGCAAGCGAATAGCCGAAAAACGAGGCCCCTCCGGCAAGACTTGGTACAGCAACGTGCCGCCGAAAGTGCTGGCTGCTACGTCGACGCCACTGCCCCCACCCTGTGCGCGCCGATGCGCCGCAAGTGCCCGCTCGAAGACGCGCTGCCGCGACGCCTCCGTTTCCGTAGGTGAGCCCGCCTCGTGTTCGAGCGCGAACAAGCTGGCCACCAGAATCGCCGCGCTCGAACCGAGACCGAGCTTGCGGCCATCTTCACGAAGCTGCGAAGCGTCGAACCAAGGCGCCTGCTGCTGCGGACCCAACGCAGCTTGGACCTCGTCGGTGACAAGCGTAGCGGGCCGCGACGTATCGGCGGTGACGTAACGCGACACCGCCGATACGATGGCCGGCGCGCCCGACAAAACCGCGTACGCGCCCGAGAGCACCACTTTGCCCGGCGCGCGAGCGCGAGTCACGACAGCAGCTCCAACGCGCCTCCGTCGAGCACCGCCGCATCGGGGCCGGGCGCCGACTCGAGCACACGCAACACGCCCTCGACGCCAGCCAGAGCACGCCCCAAGGCCTGCGCCTGGCTCGCCTCGACCAACACTTTCACGTGCGGGCCGGCGTCGATCGTAAAACACGCGGGAGTGCCGTTGCGCCGCTGGGCGCGTACGGCTTCGATGACCGCCAGCGTGGCTGGGCGGAAGTAGATGAGTGCTGGGCTCGCTGCCAACATGGACGCATGCATCATCATTGCGCTGTGTTCGACGGCGGGCGCGAGGCGCTCGAAATCTCGTGTCAAAACCGCCGTTTTGACCTCGGCGAACAGCCGCGGCGCGTCTGCGACCCAGGTCGCGTAGTACGGGCTGGTGCGGGCCGTATGCTGCATGCCGTCGGTCGACCCGGTGTCCTTGGCGGCCTCGCTGGTGACGGCAACCAGCATTTTCAGCGGCCAATGCTCGGGTGGAGCGACGCGCGCTGCCGACTCGGCGCTGGCGCCTAGCTCGACGAAACCGCCGAACAGCGAGCGTGCGGCCGAAGCCGACGCGGCGCGGGCCAGCGCGCTCACGCGCTCGATTGGCAGGTCTAGCCCCAGCGCGCGCGTCGCGGCCAGCGCTAGCGCCGCGAAGCCCGACGCGCTCGAAGCCAAGCCGGCCGCAGTCGGAAAATCGTTGTGCGAGCGCACGCGCGCGAACGTCGTGACTTGGGCAAGTTCCCTGACCTCATTCAGGAGCTTGCTGGCGCGTGCGAGCGCCTTACCCAAGTCTGCCTTACCGCCCAACACCAGCTCGTCACAGCCGAGCTCCGACGCGAACGTGACCTCCGTGGTGGTGCGCATGCCAGCCAGCGTGAGCGAGAGACTTGGCACGGCCGGAAGATTCCTCGAGGTGTCGGCCTTGCCCCAATATTTGGCGAGCGCAATGTTGGCGTGGGCGCGCACGGTGGCGCTGTGTAGGTTCGTCACGAGCGCGCTCCCGGCATCAACGAAGCGCGAATTTCCGTCGAGAAGGCCTCGAAACCGGCCGCCCGCAGCGCCGCCACGACTGGCTCCGAGCTAACGTCGCACAGGGCTATCACGGCACCGCCGCCGCCAGCGCCGGTCATCTTGGCGCCGAGCGCACCGGCCTCGCGAGCCACCGCGCAGGCGCCTTCGATTTCGGGCGTCGACAAGAACAAGCCCGACAGCAGCATCTGGTTGTAGTTCATCAGCTGGCCGAGGCCCGTGAGGTCGCCGGCCTCGATACAAAGCCTGGCATTTTTCACGAGTGACTCGATGCCGGCTAGCGACTTCCCCAGCAAATCGGGGCGGCGTTCGCCCAGGCGCGCCACGCTTTCGACCATTTGCTTGGTGCTGGCTGGCGGCCCCGCCAGGCAAATGGCGAGCTGCAATGACACCGCCACGAACATTGGCTCGGCTCCGCCCGCTTTGGTGAACCAAATGCAGCCGCCAGCGTAGGCAGCAGCGGCGTCGACGCCCGAAGGATTGCCGTGAAACACTTGCTCCCAAGCGTTTGCGCCTGCCAGCACGCGCGCAGCAGTCTCGGCTTCACCCAGCGTCGCGAGCAACGCGCGCGTTACCGCGACACCAATGGCCGCCGAGCCCCCCAAGCCAGAGCCGAGCGGCAGCGTGACGTCCACCTCGACGCGGTGGGGTCCGGCGCCCAGGACGCCACACGTGCGTTCGAGGGCCGTCTGCAGCTCAGAGCCGTCGCCCGCATGCGCGCTTCGCTCGGCGATGCGGATGCTGCTGTGCTGACTGGGCGTGGCGCGCGCGCTGGCGCCCAGACTAATGCCCGCCGCGATGGCCGGCATGCCGTACACCACGGCGTGCTCGCCGAGCAGCACGGTCTTGCCATTGCCGTGTCCCACGCCGGGCGGGGAAAGCGCAGCTGCAGTCATGTGCGACGCATGCATAGGGCAGCGGTAGCGCCGGTGAGGAGCGCACGCCCCGCCGGGCCAACACCGCGCTGAAGCTCGGCCAGCGCCTGCTCGGATAGTACGCTGATACGCTTTTCGACCAGCTCGGGGGCGCCCGTAGCCTGGATGGCGCGCAGGGCGGCGCGCAAGGCCGGCACCTTGGCGCGAGGATTTTCGAGCACCTTGCGGATGACTGCCAGCTCGGGCGGCTTGCCGCGTCGCAACGCGAGCCGCAACAGCAGCGTGCGCTTGCCGCTCATCAAGTCACTGGCCAGAGGCTTGCCGGTCTGGGTGGGGTCGCCGAACAAGCTGAGCAGGTCGTCGCGCAGCTGAAAGGCGACGCCGGCCGGCCGCGCGTAGCGAGACAAAGCCGCTAAAGTCGCTGGCTTGGCGCCGGCCAAGAGCGCGCCGAGCTTGAGTGGACCCTCGACGGTGTAGCTGCCCGTCTTGAGCGCGTAGCCCAGCTCGACGTCTTTACCCTGCCCCACCATGTCGAGCTGCTGCCCAGCGACGGCGCCCAGTTGCATTTCGGCAAACGCGGCGAACACGTCGCGCAGGCGTTCGGGGCGGGTTTGGACCCGAGCGAGGGCGTCGCAAGCCAGCGCGACCGCGTAGTCGCCAGCCAAAATCGCCGAAGCGTTGCCTTTGTGCTCGGAGGCGAAGCGCTCGGCCAGCGCCACGTGAACGGCCGGCCCCCCGCGACGCACGCGGTCGCCATCCATCCAGTCGTCGTGGATCAAAAAATAGGTGTGTAAAAGCTCGAGCGCCACGCCGGCGTCGAGCGCAGGGCCGAGCGCCGCGCTGCTCGAAACCGTGCGCAGCCCCGCTACCACCAGCGCCGGGCGCAAGCGTTTGCCGCCCAGCAGCGTCAAGCGACGGACCTCGTGCGCCAGCGTCTGCACTTCGGGCCCGAACACGCGCGCGGTGGTCACCCGAGCGTCCAGGAAACTGGCGAGCTTACGCTCGATTTGCGGTTGTACGCTGCCGAGCAACGCGATGAATGGATTGGCGCTGCGCGGGGACTTACGAGGAGCGCGGGTTCGCACGGGCATGGGAGCGCTGAGCGTAGTAGTGGCGGGCCACGGCTGCACGTGCGAAATAGGGGCAACCGTATGGCGGACATTTCGCGGCGCAAGGACGATCACCTGGATCTGGCGACGTCGGGCGACGTCGGTTTCAAGCAAACCACGACGCTCTTCGAGCACGTCCGCCTGATTCACGACGCCTTGCCCGAGCTCGCTGTCGACGAGCTCGACACATCGGTCGAGCTCATGGGTAAGCGTCTACGCGCCCCCATCTTGATTGCCGCCATGACCGGCGGCAGCGACCGCGCCGAGCGCATCAACAAGGAGCTTGCCAGCATCGCCGAGGAGCGCGGCTACGCCTTCGGACTCGGCAGCCAACGCGCCATGCACAAGCACCCGAGCAAGAGCACGACGTACGCGGTGCGGGACGTCGCCCCGACCGCGCTCTTGCTCGGCAACTTGGGTATCGTGCAAGCGTCGCAAATGTCGAACGACGACGTGCAAAGGTTGGTCGACGGCGTCGGTGCCGACGCCTTGTGCGTGCACCTGAACCCCGCCATGGAGCTAGTGCAAGACGAAGGCGATCGCGACTTTCGCGGCGGCCTTGCCACGCTGGAGCGGCTTCTGAAGTTTGGCCTGTGTATCGTCGTGAAAGAAACTGGCTGCGGCC
>JAYUYU010000924.1:0-19144 GCA_043752365.1 Myxococcales bacterium
GCGCAGACAGCAACATGCCCGAAACGTAGGACCGAGCAGGGGGCGCGAGAAGTGGAGTCGGCTGAGTTGGCAGCCCGGCTCGCGCGAAGAGCTCCAAATTCAAACGCCGGAGGTGTTTGACTCCGGCGTTATCGGAGGTGAGGACCGGATTCGAACCGGCGTATAACGGTTTTGCAAAACGCATCGCGTTTTTGGGCGCCCGCGACGTGGCATTTCTTTCGGGCGAAACTCTGTACCGACGGGCCTGCAAAAGTGCCTGTCCCGGGTCTGTCCCAATCGGTTTTTCGAACCGTTGGTGGCTAGGGCTGGCCGCGCTTGGCGCGGCGCCAGCGCAAGCGCTTGCCGGGGGCTGAGGGCCTGACCCAACCCGCTGGTGTGCCGCAACTGGTTTAACCCAAGGCCTTGGGCGCGAGCGCAACGCCCTAGACACCCTGCATCTGCGGGCATAGCCGATCCCCATGTCCCGAATCGAACCCAGGCCTGGAATCGAAGCGTTCGTGAACAAGAGCGGCACCGTTTCGATCGCTCAGATCACCCACGACTTTCCGAACGAGGATCCGATCGTGACGGTGCACCCTGACGACGTTCCGCAGCTCTTACGCATGCTGAAGAACGTGGCCAAAGAAGCTCGCGATGCTGGGCCCGAACTTGAGGAACAGCCCCTATCGCTGCCCGCGGCCAATGGGTGACCTAAGGGTCTACATCCGGGAGGTGCATCCGGGCCGCGAACCGGGCCACACCCTGCCGCACGCACCGGCGACGCCTTGCACGCGCGCCACGGCTGGCACGGATCCAAAGAATAGGATGACGCTCGACCACCTGACACCACGCGCAGATGGCCGGCTCTATGCGTACGACTTCGAGGATGAGGAGCTTTGGCCCGAGCCCTTCGTCACGCTGGCTGAATGCAAGATCGGCGACCTCGTCTTCGCGAACGTTAGCAACTGGCCTGGGGACAAGCCGGCGTGGTGGAACCTCTACGAGGTAATGCCGCCCCCGGCGAGCTAGCGGCATGCCGCCAAGTGCAGCCGCTCTCAAAACGTTCGCTGAAGACTATCGAACACTCAGCGGGCTTTCCCGCGAGTCTAGCAGCTACGATCTCGGCCGTGCTTCGGGGCTCATCCGCAAGTTCATCTGGCCGAAAGAGGGCGCAGACGTGATTCGCAGCGCGCTGGGCATGAGCGGTGACACGCTGATCGAAGTCCAGCAATTCGACAAGCCGGTTGCTGCTGCAACGGCCCTGCGGGCGCATCTGATCGTCCCGCACCTTGCAGTGCTCTCGGAGCCCATCGGCAGCTACTACGCGATCCCGCTACAAAAGGGCGTGTCAACGCAGTACCAGGCCGGTACGGTACCAAAGACACTAGGTCTGCCTGCCTACTGCACCGCGCCGTTCGTGCTCATCGACGGAGAGTGGATCACACGCCAAGAGCTGGTCTCGCACTTCGCCTACGACGCGGGGCACGTCCACTATCAGCTAACGCTGGGCACGCCCGATCAGCAGATTAGAATCAGATCGGCAGGCAAGCTGCAGCTACCTAACGCCATGCTACGTGACGACATGGGTTTCTTTTGGGTGGGCCCCGGGGGAGAGAAAGGACGTGATCTCATGCTGCTTGGTGACAAGTACGAGATCCGGAATCTCCTCTTGCTGCAGATCGTGAAGGAAGTTGTCAACGCGCCAAGCGTGACTGAGCTGGTGGTGGAGATTGAATTGCGCGTCTTGCTCAAAACGATCTGAAAGGCGATATCGGGGCGGCGCTGGGTCGCGTGACTAGCTCTTCGACCGCTCGGCGAGTTCGATGGCGGCGTCTGCTTGGCGCTCGTAGAGATCAACCTTTCGATCCTCGCGGCGATACTCCAGGCACCGCGCGCAGAGCGGCGTGCCGTCGATGTCCGTCTTGGTCGCGAGCACGCGCGGGTGCTCGCGCTTCGCCGTGTCGCGCTCGGCCTCCGATTCGGCTCCCTCGATCATGGCTTCCCGGCCCAGGCCGCAGTGGGCGCAGTAGCGAATGAAGTCGGTGGCGGGCATGCCGACTAGCTACCGCTGCCAGCGACGGCGGCAACATGAGGGCCGCCGCCCCCGCGGCCCCTTGCGCTTCACGGCGCTCGGCGTCACATATGGGTTACAACCAAAGCTCAGCACCCATTAGCTAGCGTAAAGCCCTTGCCGCCTCTGAGGTGGACTAAGTCCCGCAACCGATAGCGCGGCGACGAACTTAACAGGGCACAGCGGACAGGCGGTTTCGGACCGCACGGCCGAGGTAAGGCAGGGAAGGCGCCGGAGCTTCAACACCCAGTTGGAGTTTTCGCATGCCCGCACGTAAGGCGCCGTCGCGCCGTGACTGCATTCGGATAGCCGGCCGCGCCGGCATCGACCCTCGACCCGTCGCCGCCTACTTTGAGCAGCCAGACGCCGTCCGACCCGCGACGCGCCTTGCGATTCGGACGGCGCTCGCCGAGCTGCAGATGCCCGACCCCTGGCCGGCTCGCACAGAGGCGTCCCCGTGAGCTCGTCGAAGACGGCCGCAGACGCCGCGCTGGACGCCTTGGCCGAGGCGCTCGCCCCTCGCCTGCTGCGCCTCTTGCGCGAGCAAGCAACGCCGGACGACGGGCTCGCAGAGCTGCTCGCCGGCTCCGGCTTCGAGATCGACGCCGAGCCCGCAACGCCGCGCGTGAAGCTCGCGCCAGCGTCGCGCAAAGGGCGTGCTGCGTGAGCAAGAAGCAACCACGCAAGACACGTCGTGCAACGCGAGCCGGGCGACGCTTGGCCCCAGAGCTACTTGAAGAGATTCGCTTAGAGGCCTGCGCCCGAGCCGTCCGGGGCTCGGTATCGTGCGCAATCTGCGCTGGTCCGATCCACTTTGGAGCCGGCTCGAAGCTTCGCATCAGGGACACCGCGCGAGCTGGTGTGTACATGGTCACGTCACTTTGCCGTCGCTGCTACGCCCGCGCGAGCTAGCCACAAAACACGTGCGCCCCGCGGAGTTGCTAGCTCGCGGGGCGCTTCTGAGAACCGAAAGACGAAACCGATGACTGATCATAGTTTGGCGCCAGATATCGCTGGCGCAAGTGCTGACCCCCAAGTTTGTGTGCTGACCCGCTATCTGAAAAGCTGGCCCGTCGTGCTCGACGCCCGGAAGGACCGTCGACTTTCCGCGGTTGACTTGCTCGCCGAATGCGTGCCCCTTTCCGAGGCGCTCACGAAGGCTTACCCGGGCGATCATCACTTCGTGGCGTACGTGATGCGTCTTGTCGATCTAGACGTAGCGGAGACCGCGGACGGCGCAGCGCTCCCCGGCTGCGCCATTCGGCTGAACACGGCCGCGCTCGGCACGGGCTGCCGCGAGCGCCTACAACCGACGCCTGACGTCGAGCTGGCATTGCTCGTCGTCGACGTCGACGACGCCGCGCACGAGAGTGGCCAGCCCGCGAGTGCCGAATGGCGCCAAGCCGAACGGTTCAAGCTCGCGCGCCTACAATCGGCCGCTCCGGGCTTCGTCCGCTACGAGACGCGCGGTGGGTATCGGTTGATCTGGGCACTCGAGCGGCCGTTCTATCTCGACAGCCAAGCGGATGCCGACGCCTGGAAGGACTTCTATGCTGGCGCGCTGGCATGGCTCAAAGCAAACAGCGGAGTCGACGGCGACCCGGGATGCGCCGACTGGACGCGGCTATATCGGCTTCCGAACGTCGAACGCGAAGGCAAAGGCGCTCAGCAAGCCGCTGTCGAAGGCGCGCTCACCACGACATGGCCTGCTGATCGCGTCGTCGCAGTTGCGCGCAAAGCGAAACGCGGCAACGAGTCAACGGACGCCACCGATCCAGACCCCGGCGATCCAGCCGTCGTAGGGCCGCTTGTCGAAAAGCTGTCGGCCGTCTTAGCGCCCGCTTGGTGCGCAGACGGCCGACAGCAGTGGTTCCTAGCGTTCGTCGGCTGGCTTCACGGCAAGGGCTGGTCCGAATGCGAGCGGGCCGACTTGATCGACCTGCTGACCGAGCAACGCGACGACGGTGCCGAGCGCTACGGCGCGATGAACGAGCGCTCGCACGCTCTGCCCGGCCCGGGGGCTGCGGTCAAAGCCGCCCTAGGCGACGCCTTCAAAGCGCTCGACAAGCTCGTCAGACAGCATCCGAACGTCGTAGCGACGCGGCCCAAGAGTCCAAGAACGCGCGAGGCTGCGCGCGCGACAGAAGCCGCGAACGACACAGGCGAAGAGCCGGCGCGCGCGCGCGTCCAGGTGACGCCTAACCAAAGCGAAACGAACGCCGCCGTCGTGCAGGTGCTCGCTGTGGCAAAGGGCCTGTACCAGCGCAATCAGCGCCTTGTGCGCGTGATCGAAGACGATTCTGAGGAATACTCCGGCGCCATTATTCGCGAGATGCCTGCCGCGGCGCTGCAGTCGTTAATCAGCGAGCACGTTCACTTTTGGCGGCTCGCGGCGGACGGCAAAGGCGAAGACGATGGGCTGCAGTGGCGAGAAGCCGAGTGCCACCCGCCAGAGTGGTGCGTTCGCTACGTGCACGCCGCAGGCGAATGGCCGGGCATCGCGCATCTCACGGGCATCATTGAGACGCCTGCAGTGCGCCCCGACGGGTCAATTATCCAAGAGCCTGGCTACGACCACGCCACCGGCTTCTACTTTGCGCCGAGCGAGGCATTTCCGGCCGTGCCGTCGACGCCAACGCACGCCGACGCGCAAGCGGCGTTGCGGCTCTTGCGTGAAGTGTTTCAGGACTTCCCGTTCAAGAGCGGCGCCGACCGCGACGTGCCGATTGCGGCCGTGCTGACCCTGGTCTCGCGGCCTGCGGTCAAAGGCGCCGTGCCTGCGTTCCTGCTGGACGCTTCAATGTCTCGCTCAGGCAAGGGCTTCATCACGAACGTCATCAGCTTGATCGCGCTCGGGCGTTCGTTCGCGCCGATGAACTATCCCAGCAGCAAGTCAGAGCAGGAAAAGGTGCTGAGCGGCTACGCTCTGCGCGGCGTGCCTCTGGTCTGCTTCGACAACATCGAGAGCGCCGTCTTCGGCGGTGGCCCAATTGAACGCGCCGTGACGGCCGAGGACCGGATCGCGCTGCGCGTGCTCGGTCGCTCGGAGACGCCCGAGGTCGCATGGCGGGCTATCATCGTGGGCAGCGGCAACAACGTTGAATGCACGCGGGACATGTCGGCTCGCATCATGCGCGCACGCCTCGAACCGAATTGCGAGCGGCCCGAGGACAGAGCGCCCAATGAGTTTGCACACTACCCGCTACTGCCATGGGTGAAAGCGGAACGCGCTCGACTTGTCACGGCTGCGCTGGTCATCGTCCGGGCCTACTTCGTCGCAGGCCAGCCGAGGCCCGTGAACGCCAGGCCGATCGCCGACTTCGCCGCCTGGGCGCGGGTCGTGCGCGATGCCCTCGTGTGGGCTGGCGGCGAAGACGTTGCGGTCACAAGGGCGGAAGCCGCTCGCACCGACACGCACGGCTCGGCGCTGGCGACGGTGCTTGGACGGATGCTCGAGCTCGACCCGCGAGGGCGAGGCTTGAGCGCACGCGAGTGGCTCGGGAAGCTAAACCCCTCCACTGCTACCCCCGGCACCAAGCTGGCTATGCTCGACGCGCTAGAAGAGCTGTGCCCCAAAGAGGTGACGGCTAGGGCCTTTGGCCTTGTGCTGCGATCGGCCGCCGGCCGAATCGTTGGAGGGCTCAAGCTGACGAAGCCCGGCACCGACAGCCAAGGCGTGCGGTGGTGCGTCGTTCGCGTGTAGCCGAATGGTGGTGATGGCGATGCGCTGCACTCCTAGGGAAAAGGCAGCTGCGCGCGTCGCCCTTATGCAGCTGTCGATCGTTGGCAAATCCCTCAGGAACACGAAGACCGCCATCACCACCACTAATTGCACCCCCGGCATAACAGCGCCTGGGAGGCCAGTGTCCCAAGGGCGAGAAAAGTCCAGCGACCGCGATCAGCGCTGCAGTGTGGTCCGGACCGGGTTCTGGTTGGTTGCCAAGCGTCGCACGCGCCACACTGACGAATGCGCCTTCGTAAAATCCCCGCACCCCAATCGACGGGCGCGGTTGCACTCCGTCTCATCGCCACGCCAGCCAGCGCATGGGAATCGACGCCGCCGAGGCTTTGGTCGACGACGCAGCGGGAGGTAGCCCACGCCTGCAACGTGAGCGAGCGCGCCGTCGACAAATGGTGGAGATCGCAGGCCGTGCCCGACGAGCCGAATCAGCTTCTGCTCGAGCAGCGCTTTTGCATCAAAGCCGTTTGGTGGCGGACGGCGCCTCCGAAGGACGATGCAGAGCTTTTCGCGATCGCGCTCATGCTCGGGCTTGCCTTGCCCGACGCAGAGCAGCGGGCGGCGCTGCAAGCCGAATACGGCATCCCAATCGAGGCGTGGGATCAGCCGGCGACGCCCGCCGCGTAGGTTTCCCCGACAAATGTAGGCGCTACACGATATTGGCCGGTAGCGCGCGCAGCGTGTTTCTTGCGGTGTCGCTCGCCGGCTACTTTTGCAATCTCCAGATCGCACGCGTTTTCAATACCGAGTTTGCACGTCTGCCTGCATGCCCTCACAACGAACGCATGCACAACAGCGCACATCAGTTGCGCGCGTTGTCCGTCGCGGCCGTTTGTGACCCGCGTACGGCGACGCGTTGGCTCGCCGGGCTGCCGGTAGCGAGCACGACTCGCACACGGCTCGAGCAGGCCGCCGAACAGCTCGGCATGGCGCTGCCGTCGCCCACCATGGCAGTTTGCTCGAGCTCGCCGCTCGTTGCCGCGACGGCGGCAGGGCGGCTCACGTGAGCCGCCGCTACACCGACGGCGAGTTGCTGCACTACGCGACCGGCTCGCATCAGCTCAAAGTGCTGCACGCTACCGGCGCTGCCTTCATCGCCCAAGTGCCATCGGGCGCACAGCTTTGGCTGACGCCGGCCGAGTACGGCAAGCTCCTGTACTTCTCGACGAACGCGAAGGCGCGCCTGGCGGCCAGCGCTACGCCCGCGCGGGCCGCCCGCATTGCCCGGCCGGCGAAAGCAGCCAAACCTGCCAAAGCCACGATGCTGGCACGCATTGAGCGCATTGAGCAGGCGCAAGCCGCTCGCGCCGCCGAAGCGCGAGCCACGCGGGCGGCAGTCGCCACGGAGCGCACCGAGCTGGCTCGGGTCTACCTGCGCGACAATGGCTTCGACCACGGCGCGAACGCCGTCAAACAATACCTGCAGCACAACACCGTCAGCACCGTGTGCGCGACGCGTTGGATTTGAACCCGAAAGACAATGACCATGGCTGATTACAAGAAAGCCGCGCGCCTCGTTCGAGCGCTCGTTGGCGCACTCGAAGACGAAGACACCGACAAGGCGCGCTCCGTCTGCAAGCAGATCGTCGCAGCGCTGGACGACGACTCGCGCGACAAGCCCGCGAACGACGACAAGCCTGCGAATGACACGCAGGCGGGGAAGCACCCGTTCTTGAAGAAGCTCGATGACGACGACGCGCGCGCTGCCCGTGATGGTCAGCGAGCTCAAATGGGCCTCGATGCGATTGGCGGACCGCCAAAGGCGATTCGTGCCACCGCCAACAAGTTCGAGTTTAGCGCGCACGGGCTGGCACGGGCCAAGGCGGTGCGCTCGTGATCGCCTCAATCCTTTCGGCGCTCGGCATCGTCGAGAAGACGACGGCCGCCAAGTGCCAGGCCCTCGCCAGGCAAGGCGAGAAGCTGCAAGCGACAGCCGCTGACGCCGGGCGAAAGCTCGACGCCGCGCAAGCCGTCGTCGCCGAGCATGCGACTCGGCTCGCCACGACGGAGAACGCCTACGTCGCCGAGCCGAGCGACAAGAACGCCAAGGCCGTCGGCGAGGCCCGCGAAGCTCTCGAGCTGGCGCGTCTTCGAACGCGAACGCCCGAGGCTGACAAGGCCGAAGCCGACCGCGTCGTTGCCGAATGGCAGACGCTATTCGACGCCGTGCAAGCCGAGCTCGCCGCGGAGCAGGAAGCGGCGCGACTCGTCGAGCAGCAAGCGCAGGAAACGGCACGGCTCGCGGCCTTAGCCGAGCTAGCGAGCGTCGCCAGCTACGACGCACTGAGCGCGCCGGCCTTTGCGAGGCTGCGCGCCGCGCTCAACGACGTGCGGGCCGCCGCAAGAAGCAGCGAAGCCGCCTTCGACGACGCAAACGCGGCCGCTGCCGAGCTTACGGCTGCGGGCGTGCCGACTAAACCGCTTGACCGGTTTCATCTGATCAAGCCGTTCGTGCTGGCGCGAGTCGCCGCGGAACCGACCGACGCTGCCGGACTCTTGGCCCACTATGACCTGCTGGCCCCGATGCCAGGGGTCGACTTGGCGCACGGCTTCGCCGCGATTATCAAGCAGGTCGAGGGCGGCCAGCTCGGCAAGAACGCGCTCGAAGACACCGCGGCCATTGTCGAGCGCATCAACGCGGCGTTCGCGTGTCGCACAAGCAACGAAGCGCGCGCCGCAGCGGCCGCGATCAAAGCGGCGACACCGGCACACGTTGAAGACGAGCCAGCGGCCGTGGTCGAGCACAAGCCGGAGCCAACCGAGCAAGACGACGCCGCCACGTTCGACCACGACACCGAGCACTTTGCACGGCTAGCGGCTGAGATGAACGCACGGCCGATGACGGAAGCACGTCGCTAACAAACTCACCTCGACGGACGCGCGCTTTTTGCTTTCCCGCGCGTCCGTCGGGGGTCCCTCGTTTGAAAGACCCTGACCATGGCAGCAGCAGCAGACAACACCGCAACGTTTGCCGTCGACCTAAACGCGCAAGGCGCCAAGGCTGGCGCCGAAAGCGCGGCGGGCTCGCTCGAGAAGCTGCGCGACCAGATCGACGAAGACACTGCGGCGCTCGCGAACATGCAGAAGGCGCTGAAGAACCTGCAGGGCGGAACGTCCGTCAACATCCAGGCTTTCCAGCAGCTCAAGAAAACGATCGAAGCCAAGAAGGCGACCATTGCGCAGACGCAAGAGCGCTTTCTGCAGCTGGGCGGCACGTTCCGAAAGGGCAAGAAGCCCGTCGACGATAATGCGGACGCGCTGAAGACGCTGTTCGAACGGATGCAGAAGGGCGGCGGGCCCATCGGCGGGCTGGCGGGCCAGCTGTCGAGCTTGCGCGGCCTGCTGGCGAGCGGCGGCGCGCTCGTCGTCGGCGCCGTGGCGTTCGTGGCTGTGCTGGCGGCCGTCGCTGGCGCGGCGCTGTACGCGGCGGCGGCGCTGGTCAAGTACGGCATCGCTGCTGCGGATGCGTATCGCAGCGAGCGCCTACAGCTCGAAGGCCTGACGAAGGTGCGCAACTGGTACGGCATTGCCGCCGGCTCGGCCGGCGACCTGCAGAGCGCCATCGACCGCGTGTCCGACTCGAGCGCGCTAGGTCGTGATCAGATCGTCGGCCTCGGGGAAGGGCTCTACAAGGCCGGCCTTCGCGGCGCCGCTTGGGAAGACGCTCTCGACGGTCTCACGATCGCGCAGTCCGCTGCAGGCGCGGGGCAGGCCGCCATGTATCAGTCGATGATCGCGGGCGCGGGTCGTAGCTCGGCCGCCGTCAAGCGCGTGACTGACGACATTCGGGCTCGCTTCGGGGGCGTCGCCAAGGCGCAGATGCTTTCGCTGACCGTCCAGTCGAAGAAGCTCAAAGAGTCTTTCGACGGCTTGTTCCGTGGCCTTAAACTTGATGGCTTCCTGACGGCACTGAAGAGCATCACGGATCTCTTCAGCCAGAACACGGCCAGCGGTCGCGCACTAAAGCAGATTCTCGAAGTCGTGATGCAACCGCTGATCGACGGCTTCGCCGTCGTCGCGCCATTCGCTGAGGCCTTCTTTCTAGGCATGGTGATCGGAGCACAGAAGCTCGTCATCGCCTACTACGATGTCCGTCTCGCGCTGAAGGGCGCGTTCGGCAACACCGACCTTTTTAAGAACATCGATTCGCTGACGTTTGCGCTGAACCTAGGCAAGTATGCCGCCTACGCAATGGCCGCGGGCGTCGCGCTGCTTGGTGCCGCGTTCGTTGTGGCGATCGCTCCGCTAGCCATCATCAGCGGCCTGTTCTTCGGCGTCGGCTTCGCGCTGGCGTCCGTCGTCGACAAGGTCTTCGGTGCAGCCAAGTCGATCGCAAGCATTAACTGGCTTGGGCTGGGCGCGTCGCTCGTCGACGGGCTCGTTGGCGGCATCATGGCCGGCGTCGGCAAGGTCGTGGGCGCCGTCAAAAACCTGGCCAACGCGGCCAAGAACGCTCTGAAGTCGGCGCTGGACTCACACAGCCCGAGCCGCGTGGGCATTGCGATCGGCAAGACTCTGCCGCAGGGCGGCGCCATCGGCATTGAAGCGGACACCCCGCTTGTCGCCCGGGCGGCGCGCAAGATGGCCAGCGCTGCTGAAGATGGCGCGGCGCCGTCAATGAATGCGCTGCCGCGCTCGAGCGCGCTTTCGGGCGGCGGCGCTGGCGGCGCGGTGGCTTCGGCCGGCGGCACGACGATCGCACCGATCGTCAACGTGAACGTCACGATCGCTGGCGGCGGCAGGGACGGATCCGACGAGCTCGAGCCGATGATCCGGCGCGTCGTGGGCGAAGAGATGCCTGGCGCGATTCGGAACGCCTTTACGGGCGTCGCCCTCACCATGGGAGCCAACGTATGACGCCCAGCGAAACCGAAGCTGCCGTCACCGAGGTGTGCGAAGATGAGCAGGGCGCGGCGCTCATTCAGCAGATCATCGCCTTAGTCGCGGAGCTGAACCGGCGCGCGCACGTACTGAGTGGACTGCAGATCCCAGCCGAGACCCTGTTGCGGTGCGTCTTGCGTGGCCTGCAGCGGGCGTCTGACCGCGCAGTCAAAGACGCTGCAGCAGGGCCGGTCGTGAGCATCAGCGCCATGCGCGCGGCCAAGACACCGCCGACGGTCAACTACTTCACGCTTACGCTCGAAGCGCCGACGCTCGAAGCCGTGGACGCCCTGGCGGCGCGGTCTCACGGCGAAGCCAACACCGCCGCGCGCTCTCTCGTGCTGCGAACGGCGCTCGAGCGTGGCCTGCAGCTCATGCTCGGAGATCGCCTATGACCGGTTCACTCAAGCAACAGAAGCGCCCGAGCCGCCTCGAGCGCAAGGCGCAAGCGGCCGCGCTAGCGCACATCGTCGCCCAGCTGCTTGCGGCGATGCCGCTGGGCTCGCTGACCGCGCCCGGCGGCCTGCTACACGCGCAACGGCCCGAGTTTCTATCGCTGCTCGAGCAGATCGAGGCGCTGCACGATCACGCCGAGCGGCTGAACGCGCCAGCGAGGAAGCGGCGATGAGCGACTTTGACCCGATCACAGGACGGGCTGACAACGTCTATTTCGTCGGCGTGCCTACGCCTGGTCTTGCTGTCGTCGAGGGCAATTCGGGGAGCCCGCGTAAATGGCAAGAAAGGGGCGGCTATGCACTCTCGGGCGCGACAGTCGTCTTCACGGGCAAGGGCTTGGCCAAGTTCGACGTCATCCTAAAGCTCTACGACAAGAAGGACTGGCAAGACTGGAACGACGGCGTTTTTCAGAAGTTGCTCGCCGCGCCGACACAGCAAGGCCAGGGCGCCCTCGCCGTGTATCACCCATTTCTTGCGCGGCTGGGCATCACTCAGTGCGTGATCGAAGACGTGTCGCTTCCAAAGGTGGACGACATGGGTGTCACACAGATCGTTATCTACTGCCGCGAATTCCGCCGCCCCAAGATCGCGCTGTCGAAGCCCGAGGGCGCGGCCGCCACGCCGAAGGATCCGAACGCCGGGGCCAAGGCGCTCGTAGGAGCGCAGACCGCGTTGATCTCGGCCATGCGCGAGGCGCTCGCAAAATGACCGCCTACGCCGAAGCCACGTATCTGGCGTTGCACGATCGAGACCCGCGGGCCGCGCTGCAGTACGCCGGGCGGGCTCGCCGTACTTTCGCGCGACTCGGCATGGTGCTGCCAGGTTGGGCTGCTGCAACGGCGGCGCCTGCTCCGCTTCCACCGCCAGCCCCGCTCCCCGCCCAAGCGCCCGCGGCGCCGCTCGTCATCCCGCCCGAGCTAGCAGCCTGGCGTGCCGAGTCGTCGACGCGCGTGGTGGGCGTGTCGCTGGACGGCCGCGTGAAGCTGGCAGACTGGCAAGGTGGCCCCGTCGAGGCGCGCTTCGGCAGCGTCGCCGACGCGCTGGCGGCCATTGCGTCGAACGCCATCCGCTGGCGTGCGACGCCGCCCAAAGTCGACCCGCGACATCAGCGTTTGACGCGGGGGCAGCGCGTGAGAACGGGCGTGCCGACCGCCGACGAAGTCGAGATCGAAGGCTCCAACAAAGCGATCAGCCCATGAACCATCAATTACAGCGTCAAGTCTCAGCCCTACGATATAAGGCGCCGCTAGCCTGGGCGAAGGTTGATGCGGCGTTAGGGCAGGGGGCCGAAACTTTCTTCGGGAACGCGAACCTACCCGAGAGTCGCCTGCAGCTTGCAGCGCAGCTCATTCGGTCGCTCGGCGCGGCAGCCGAAAGCGCGAACTATGCCGGCAGCGAATCGGCGGAGCACGTCGCGTGGCGCGCACGGCTGGCTGACGTCGCGGCGCTGCTGCGGAAGATCGACGGCGTTGACGGGGTCGCGACCGAGCCCGCTCTGAAGGCGAGGCTCACCGCGGCGCTGGCGCGCACCGATCTGAGCGGCGGGCAGCTGGCGCTCGCAAAGCAGCTCACCGTGCCCCCCGAGCCGAAGACGGACGCCGCCTTGGCGGACGCTGTGGCAGCCGCGCAGCTGTTCTTCGGAGCCTGATGACCGATGCAGATCGATGATCTTTTTAGCTGGGAATGGGCGGCGAGCGCCTTCGGCCCGATCGTTCTGCGTCCCAAGTCGGGCTTTGAGACGCCCGTGGGCCTGCTTCAAGAACTACCACCGTTCGTAGCTAACGATCTGTGGTTGGCCCCGCAAAGCAACGATGTCTACGGCGTGCCGGCGACGGCGGCGGATAGCACGATCACGCTGCCCGAGGCCGCGTCGCTAGTGGCTCCACCGAGCGACGCCTTTTTCGCGTTGGGGCCCATCTTCATCGTTTTCGCGGATGGCGTGAAGAACGCGCACAAGGTGCAGTATCGAACGCCGACCAAGCTATTGACGCCGCCGCTTTTCGGCTCGAAGCGCCACGTGCTGCGCCTGGCCGCCGGAGCGATGCGCGGCGAGCAACCCGCGTGGTTCGGTATGACTGCTGCTGACTTCGATTTTCGCGACATTGCGCCCAGCGACTTCCCACCCTTTCCGCCCTGATGACCGAGCTGCCGCCCCTTCTGCGTCAGTGGGTGCGCGCGTCTGCGGACGGCAGCGCGAACGTGCTCGCGGACGGCCGTGTGCGCGTTCGCCGCGGAACGACCGCGATTCTCTTTCGCGACGTCGTCGCCGCAGTCGCCGCAGTGACGGCCAGCAAGGCGAGCATGAAGACGGACCAGGGCATGCATCAGCCGCGGCTGCCCGGAGCGCCGCGGCCGCTCTAAACGCACTGACTTTAGAAAGTTCGCGCCGCTTGCCGCAGTCGTTCCGCCGACTTAGCCGCTCGACGCGCACAGAGACGTCGCGGTCTTATTTGCTTGCTTGGACACGCGCGCCCGCGGCGTGCTCTTAGTAAAAGCTGACGGTCGACAGCGGGAACTGCCGACCGCCTTTACCACCATCGAAAAGGGACTTCGACAAATGGCTAGCCAACGCTACTCGATCACGAACAATAGTGCTTGCTGCTCTCTCTGCGGCGCCGACGCGGGCGCCTTGCTGGCTCGCGGCGTGCTGACCGCGCCCGTCGAAGTCTTCGACTTCGTGCAGTCGTTCGACGACGAAGCCGCGCCGACGCTCGAGCGCGCCGTGTGCGAGCATTGCGCCGAAGCCGTGGCAGCAGCGTACGCCGAGCTGCGTGACGCGCTGGGAGCGACGTACGTCACGGCAGCCGAGTAGAATGCCGTTGCTAACGCGAGCCGAAGCAGCAGCCTTCTGCCGTGTGAGCGTCGACAGCTTCGATGCTCACGTCAGGCCCGAGCTGCCAGAGCTGGGCGTCGGCAGGCGCGTGCTGTTTCGGCGCGTCGACGTGGAAGCGTGGGCCGCCAATCCGGACGACCGTCGAGCGCGGCCGGGGCTGGCGCCGAAACCCCCGCCGCCGCAGCTCAGCGCTGATGCCCGACGCTTCGTGCGCGGTCTGCTGACGCGCGGCCAGCGGGTCCGGCTCGGCGTCGGGACGCCTGACGAAGTGGAGATCGAGGCCGCGATCCAGGCTCGGCGAAAGCTGCGCGAGCGGCCGGGCTAGCTCGGCGCTTTGCGCTAACGTGTCGCAATGGCGGGCGTCATTCCTGAGTGGGTCAACGTGGTGCTGGCATCGTCGGCTTTCGGTGGCGTCGCCGGGTGGGTTGGCAACCGCTTGGCGAAACGCTTGGACGCCGGAGTCGAGGCGACGCACGCTGCCCAGCTAGAACGTGTTCGTGGGGATGCGGCGAAAGAGCTTCAACGGCTCCAAGCGTTAGAGGCCAAGATCGAGACACGCTTCGCGGATGCGACGTCTTTGGAGAACGCGGCACACGTCGCCATGCTGCCGCGACGAGTCGACGCCGCCGAAAAACTTTGGCGCAGCGCCGGGCGGACGGCTGACGGAGTGCTGACACCAATGGGATTTTTCGACGTTATGACGGAGGCCGAATATCCGGACGCGCGAGAACGATCGGAGGCGAAGTTCCCCAAAGCGAAAAACCTGGACGAAGGATTGCACCACGTCGCGGTGCTTCTTGGTGCCGAGCGGGTCGACGAGCTTCGTCCGTTTGTCTCAGAAGAGCTTTGGCAACACTTCTCTGCGCAAAGAAGTTTCTTCGCTCGCGTCTACCTCCGTGCGCTGTTGCCTGAGTCGCGGCTGATACCCTGGTACAACGACAGGTTGGCCACGGGCATCTTGGAAGCGGCCTTCCCTGGCAAGCCGAGGGCGGGTTTGTACGGCACGCGCGCGGCCTTCGACGTTGCGCTGCTAAGCGAGATTCGCCGCCTCATTGATGGCGAGCTTGCGTCAACACGCGCCCTGGAACGCGCAACCGCTATCGAAGCCGCCGTTACCAAAGCGAAGCCGGGGGCTAGCTAGTGCTGCTGCCCAGCCTGCTCGACGCCAAAGGCCTAGTTCGACGCGCTCGCTCGCGCGAGACGTCGAGAAGACCGTTTTACGGTCAGACGTACAATACGTGAGTCGCTCTGCAACGAAAATTGCTACGTTAGCTAGCATGAATGGGTGATTCCGCGGGCTGCGTGCGCCCGTACCTTCCCGGTCGCCATGAAGGGCATCCCAGCGTTGGCGCAAACATGACGACAATGAACGATCTAGAAAAGTCGGCCTTCGATGCACTGAACGACTTCGCCGGCTCCGCGCTCGTCTTCCTCTGGGAAGGTGAGGTGAGCGCCGACAACGCGGCAACAGCCAACGGCAGCGGCACGGTTTTGAGAACGCCCGGCGGGCGCCTTTTCGTGCTGACCGCTCGGCACGTGTTTGAAGACGACTCCAACGGCGAACCGCAGACGTTCGAACGTGCCCAAACGGTGAAGTACGCCGTCGGCGGTCGCGCTGTGCAGTTCGGAAAAGCAGACGCGCTGGGAGAGCAGCATTGGCACCCGAGTGTAGACGTCGCGATCGCCCTCCTAAAGCCGGACGTTGCGACGCACTTCGCGGACGCCGCTCTAAGCGTCGACATGGTTGCCAAAACGGCCGACGACGCGACGGAGGGGCACATGACGATGATCTGCGGTTTTCCTGCCGGCTATCGCCGAACTGCGATCGATCACCAAAACAAGAAGGTCGACCACGGCCTCGCAAGCGTGACTTACTCGACCGACGTTGAAGGGCAGGACAACAAGGGCAGGCACCGTGTGCGGTGGGGCGAAGCGGAGATGACCGGAACCGTTCCGATGCAAGCCCGCGATTCCGCCGCGGCGCGTCAGCTCGGCATCAAGCCGGGGCAGGTCTTCGACTTGGCCCACCCTGGGGGCATCAGCGGCGGTCCGCTTTGGCGCTTCCGGAAGGTCCCGAAAAACGAAGTCTGGGAACCTTCGAAGCTCGCTCGAATCGTTGGCATCGCGAGCACTTACTTGGAACCGCACTCGTTTGCGCCGTCCGTTTCAACGTGGGGCGACTGGCTTCGCGACGCGATTGCTAAGATCGATGCTGAAGTTTGCTAGGCCACCCAAGCCGCCGCGAGGAAGACGCCGACGCATTGCGCGCCATGCTGGCCGCGCACGAAGCCGCCGCGGCCGAGTGACACGGGTTGCGCGCTCCGACCGCAACCTGAAGCTCGTTCATCGGGCCTAGCCTACCACCGCCGGGATCGCCGCCGACCTCGGCAGGTATTCGGCGTAGTTCAAGGCCGAGGTGGCGGCCGTCCCTCGCGACCGCACGCGCAACGCGTGAAAGGACGCCGTGGGGCTACGGCCTCGCGCGTGCCGGCTATTTTACACGCGCTGAGTGCGGCGGCCCTAGATGGTCTTCGGCTTCAGCAAGCCAGCTAGCCTGCCGTTAACAAAGCGCTTCCTGAAAGCGTCAAGCTGCTCCTGCGAGAGAGTCAGCGGAGCCTTGGGGTGTCTGGCAACATTCTGCAAAGCAAGGACGGCTTCGTCGGCCACCCGCTCCTTGATATCGGGTGGCGTGAGGCGCGCAAGCTCCTTCACGGCATCTTCGACGCTTACGTTCGGCGGCAAAGATTTCTTCGACTGCGCGGACATGAGCGCCTCGTCGTTTGCCCAAAGCGGATCATCGAGACAGGCGCTGATCATCGCTGCGAGCTTGTCCTTGCCGCTGGGATCATCACCCCAGTCAGCCGACGCCGCGCGACCATAGAGGTTGGCGACTAGCCATCCGAGTTTTGCCTGGAAGTCTGCGCGCAGACGCCCGCGTCGCGCGCTAAGCAGCGCGTCGTAGTGCTGAGCTTTCAGGGCGACGGAGACGCGCAGTAGCGCGACGGCGGGCTCACCCAGTTCCAGGTCAGCGTCGGGGTGAAAGTAGAAAACGCCGAGCGCCTGCTCGTTCTGGTTGAACAGGCGCTCCAGAAGTTTTCGTGCCGAGTCTCGCCGACTCTCCGGAAAAATGCCAACGTCCCAGGGGTCGCACGCCGTGCGTAATAACTTCGGCAGAACGGATCGAAGCGACCTCACTGCAGCGATCGCTACGAACGGCGTCGCTGGACTTGGCCGTCGCACCAGATCGCAGGTCTGCGTGATGACGACGAAACCCAGAAATTTTTCTTTAGTGAAGTGCGGATGAGCCTCGGTCAACGCCGCGCGCAGCTCTGCCGTCTGCAGCAGGAAGTCACCCTGCTCAAGATCGGACGCGGGCTTGCAGGGTGCGTACGTCCAATGGGAAGGCACCGCTAGCCGGCGGTCTTGGCTGCTTTGGGGGCTGCGCTAGTGCTGGTCGTAGTTCGAACCGTCACGGTGCCTTCGGTCTTGCTCGTAGACACGAAGCGACCACCAGAGGCGACACTCGCCGAGCCGGAGCTGCTCCGCGCACCGCTGATTACGCTGGCCGTTGTCTTAACGAAGAAACCACCCGTGGCTCCAGACGTCCGCACTGCCTGATCAATCTTGGTCATGGCCGTTCCCCAATATGTACGCCCAGATCCTCTAGCAGAGTAGCCCCATACGTGTGGAATTCTTCGACGCGGCCCAGCCAGGCCGAAAGGTCCTCATGGCTTGGCGAGTCGAAATGGAAGTTCAGGTCGGCAAAAAGGCGACCAGTTTCCTCGCGAATCTCGAGGTTTAGGACGCCGGGCAGCATCTCGATGCTGCGTCGCAAGCCGCGTGCCACAATCGTCGCGCGGCCGTCTAGTAGTTCGTCCAAAGCGCACCGCCGCTCGTCCAGCAGGACGTTAGGGTCATCCTCGACGTAGCGGAAGTTGACCCCGGCGGCGCGCACGGGCGTCTGATTCAGACGGTCGAGGCCACGGCGAAGGGCTTCCGTAGCCCGCCGCATGTTGCCCACGTCGGGGACTTCAGGCCCCGCCACGAGCCCGTCAGCCATGATGTAGAGGCTGATGCCATCGTGTCGCACTCGCGGCGGTTGCGCCTGCTCGACGTTGAGCTCGACAAATAGAGGGACCTCACGTCCAACGCCGAGCAGGTGGTGCCGCATGCCGCTCGGCGTCAGGCCAGCGGGGTTCCAAGCTCCCACCACGATCGCGTTCCACTCACCAGCGACAAACGCCATGGGTCTCGTTAGGCTCGCGTCGCCCAGTCTGCAAGCGCATCTTGTCGTCGCTCGACCTTTCGATAGCTCAACGCGGCGACCGGTCGAAGTAATCCACAGTATGTGCCCATGCCCTAGGCGTCGGGCCGGCCCCTAGCGCCGCTTCAGACCTAGCGCCGCGTCGAGCGGCTTCCAGTCGCCGCGCTTCAAGTCGCCTGCCGTTCGCGCCTGCCGCGTGTACCGCTTGATCATGCTGTGCGACTTGTGGCCCGTCCGGTCCGCGACCCACGTCTCGGTCTTGCCGTTGGCCAGCGCCGTCGTCACGAAGCCAGCCCGCAAGTCGTGGGCCCTAACCTGAAGGCGCGTCTTTGAGTGCTCGAAAAGCTTAGCGCGGGGGCCCTCCTCGAGGCCGGCGGCCCGCAAGTGCTCCCGCAACGTCTTGGCCAGGGCGTGCCGGTTGTGCTCGCCGCCGTTCTCCTCGACGAAAACGAGATCCTTAGCCTCCGCTTTGGCGGGCTTGAACGCTTTCAGCGCGCGCACGACACCAGGATCGAGCGGCCACGATCGCGGATCGTCGCTCTTGTTTTCGTCGAGCACGACGGAGCCGTCTTTCAGATCGACGTCACCCCAGCGGAGCTGAATCGCTTCGGACGAGCGCATGCCCTCGCGCGCCAAGAAGCCCCACAGCAGGCGGAACGCGAGCGGCACGGCGGCGCACGCCAGTAGCTGCGCATCATCGGCGGGGCGGTAGTCTGCGAGCGCCTTGCCCTTTCCTTTGCCGGCGCTCGGTAGCAGGCCCTTGGGGAACGGGCTCGCGGTGATGATCTTCAGCGGGTACACGGCGAGCGTGAGAATGCGTCCAAGCGTCAAGCCGACGTTGCGCCGGGTGTTGACCGCGAGTGTGGGCGAAAGCGAGCGCATCACCCGTTCGCATTCCTCGACGGTTAGATCGCGCACGCG
>JAYUYU010000925.1:0-3258 GCA_043752365.1 Myxococcales bacterium
CTGTGCGCGCCGATGAACAGCGGGTGGGTCAAGATTCCGAGCCGCTCTTGCGTCGCGAACGCGACCGGCTCGAACTGCGCAGGGCCGGAAGGCAGACCCAAAATCTTGGCCAGCGCGTCGTCGGCAAAAAAATTGTCGGTGCGGAACGCATCCGTAAAGCGGGCTGCGGGCGCCCCCAACAGCGCTGCAATCGTCAGCTCGAAGCTGCGCTGCGCTGAAGCCGGAAAATCAGGGCTGGTGGCCGCCAGCAACTTGGCGTCTTTCTTCGATAGCGCATCTTCGAACAAGCCCAGCCAGTCGGAGGCAAAGCCCACCAGTCCTTGCTGTGCGCGCGGGTCGCTTAGTAGCCGTGCGAGCTGGGCGCTGCGGGCGCTCGGTTCTTGCAGTTGTCCGGCACTGGCCGCTTGCAGCAGGGCGTCGTCAGGCGTGTCTTGCCAGGCCAAGTAGCTGAGCCGGGTGGCGACCTCGTAGTCGTCCAGCTGCGCGCGTGACGCTGCCCGGCCGACCTCTGCTTTGTACAAAAAATTGGGCGACGACAATGCCGCGGCGATAAAGGTCTCTAGGCGCGCAGCTGCGTCGGCACCGGCCGCCGGCTCGTCGAAAATGGCAAGGTAGCGCTGTTCGGTGGCGGCGTTTGGGGGCGCGCGAAAGAGCTTGGTCAAAAAAGGCTTGGCCCAAGCCTTCAGGCATTCTGCGTCGCTGCATGCAAGCTTGGCCAGCAGCTGCGGTGTGGTCGTCTCCGCTACGGCGTGCCCTAACTCATAGTAAGCGTTCGTGTCCTCGTAACCCGTCTTTTGGGCGGCGCCGATCTGGCTGTGTCCATCGATGAGGGTTTCCTTTGGCTGTAGCGCGCGCTCGACCTCCACCCCGAAGAGTGTGCGGATCGTGTTCGCATACTCGACGCGCGTGAGACGCCTGAGGCCCGAGCTGTACTGAAGGGCGTCGGTAGCTGCCGTCGCGCCGCCGGAGCCGCCCGAGGCATTGCTACCGCTACCAGCGGCGGAAGGGCCCAATGGATCGCCATGACCTGCTTCACCCCGCACGACTCCTTGGCAGCCCGCCAACAGGAGCAATGCAAAGCAGCTGTAGATTTTCGGCGAGGTTGACATCGAGAGCTTCAGCTAGGTGGCTTGGACGTGCCGTCAGGAACGAGAAACGGTCCAAAGCGTGTCGTCGCGCAGTTGCCGACTTGGTGAGTGCGCGGGGGCTCCTCCATTAGTTAGTGAAAACGCGGACAGCGCCAGAATGATCGACGCCTGCTGCGCGTGGGTGCCGCAGGAACATCATAGGTGATGGTGGGACACCGACCCCGCTGCTGCTTGGGAAAGAGCCTTGCCGAATCGTTTGGACTTCATGCGCGGAGCGCGGAGCGCGGAGCTTCGGGCTGCGCGAACAGGCTCAGCTGTTTTAGGGCTGGGCGGCGGCGTAGTGCGCGCGCGCCTCTTGTTGACTGAGCGCGCGGGAGTAGATCGAAAGCTCGTCGATGAAGCCGTCGAACGGTTCCCCTAGCGTGCCGGAGTCCGGATCCACCACCTTGCCCGAGCCGCCCACGTCGAAACGTGGGTCGAGCTCAAGCCCGGCGATGCCGACCGCGCCATCGCGAAGCCCGAGGGGGTTGAGCTGGGAGCGCGTCAGCTCGCCGTCGACGTAAATTTTGAGATTTTCCGAGGGAGCATCAGCATCGAAGGTGGCGACGACGTGATGCCACGGCGCGTTCATGCAATTGGCAGCGGTCGCGGATTGCAACGTGGCATCGGCCGTCACGGCATCGAAGGTTTGGTAACCCGGCTCCGAATCGAGCAAGAGCTCGAACTGGACGGCGTCTCCCGTTACCGCCAGACCCCAATATCCGCCTATGACTCCCTCCACCCACAACAGTTTGGCGAGTGGCTGCGAAGGCTGCGCACAGGTCGTTCCCTGCCCGCGCAGCTTCAGCCACAGCTCCAAGCTGAGCGCGCTGGACAGCTCCTCGAACGCTGCCGGAAACTGCATGGTCAGTCGCGACGCCTCGTTGCCGGCGATGAGAACGCCACCTTCTTCCGGATCACCGGTGAGCGCACCGGTCGCTGCCAACACGGCTCCTGCCTCAGCTTGCAGCCGATAGCCCTTCACTCGGTCCACGGCCGTCGTACCGCTCGGCTCTGAAAACCTGAAGTAGGCGAGCAGCCCCGGAGTGCTCTGAACCGTGCGGGCGTAATCCGAGCCGGCAAGCGGCTCATCTAGCGGCGGCAACACTGCGCTCACCTCGGGATCACACGCGCAGAGCGTGAGCGCCATGCCCGCAGCAAGCAGCTCGCCGGTGGCACGGCTGGCGTACGCGCGCATAGGCTTCATCATGGCAAGGCTGAAGGGTGCGCGCCAGACCCTCTCTGCCAGTCGCATGGTTCGCTCCTGAGCCGTCCTTGTAGGTTACTGTCGCAATCCGGGACTTTTGCCGAAGCGACACTGGCTTAACAAACGAGCTGACCCAAAACGCGGTCGCCGTTAGTCTGTAGTTCATTGATGGCTCTCACGCCCACCAGCCGGCTGCTCCGCCCCGCGGCCGGGGCCCCCCTCCAGGTGCTCACCTGGGAAGGCAGCGACGCGGAGCTACTGGAGCTTTTGCACCGCCAGGCCCCGCAGGCCGCAGCCAAGCTTTACGACCGATTTTCGCGTGACGTCAACCGGGTCGTCTTCCACTTGACGGGGCCGGACTCGGAGCACGACGACCTGGTGCAAGACACATTTTTGCGAGTATTTCGCAATATCGGCCAGGTGCGCGAAGCCTCCAAGCTGAGCAGTTGGGTGGTGAGCGTCGCCGTCAACGTCGTGTTGAGTGAGCTCAAGCGGCGTAAGCTGAGGCGCTGGCTATTGGCTGAGAAAACCAAGACCGACGTAACCGATGACTACGGCCACGACCACGAGGCGCGCCAGCTTCTGCGCTCGGTGTTCGGTGTGCTGGACGCCATGCCTGCCAACGAACGCACGGTCTTCGCGCTGCGCTATCTGGATGAGCGAACCATGAACGACGTGGCAGAGCTTACCTGCGTCTCGCTGCCCACCGCCAAGCGGTCTTTGGCAAAGGCCGAGCGACGCTTCGAAGCCCTCGGTGCGCGGATTTGCCCGGGGCTAATCGAGCGCTTCCGTGCGGCTTCGCCGGAGGCTGGCCGATGAGCGCGCTCGAGCGTCTATCGGCAGAGGTCCGCAGGGCCGCGCCGGAGCTTTCCGAAGCTGCGCAGGCCCGGCAACGCGCGCGCTTCGTCAGCGCGACTACGCGCG
>JAYUYU010000926.1:0-3256 GCA_043752365.1 Myxococcales bacterium
AAGCCCAGGCCGCTGGCGAACACCAGCGACACCTCGCCCCGGTCACCCGAGGCGCGCACGTCGAGCGTGCCGGTGGGCTGCGAAGCATGCACGGCTTGCAGCCCGATCTTGTCGAAGCCCACGACGCGCGACAGCTTGACCACCACCGGTTCGAGCGTCGGCGAGTCGGGCGCATAGCCGTCGCCGCAAACCGAAGTTTCGATGTGATCGGTGTAGGCGGCGCCACCCATGCAGCCCGTGAGCACCAGCAAAATACTGCGCCCAATGTTGACGGTACCGGCCGGCAAGGCCGCCAGCGGCCGCGCCCGCAGCGTCGGAAACTCGAGCGGTCCGCCCGAAGGCGCCCCGCCTGCCGCCGGCTCACCAGCTTCACCCGCCGCGCCAGCTTGGCCGGCCCCACCCTGCCCGCCGCTCGCCTGCGGCCCCGGCGGCGTGACCGGCGTGACCTTCGCTTCTTCGCTCTGGGCCAACGCCACCGCGTCACTACAATTCAGCTTCTTCAACCGGGAAAGCTGCCCGGCGATCACCCACGGCTGAATCACGTCCTCGACGAACGACAGGCCTTCGAGCTCTGTCAGCAGCGCCGAGCCAGCGTAGGCAAGCTCGGGCAATGGCGCGCCTACGAAATCTTCGGTCTCACCGTTGTCGCCAACGCGCGCGAAGCACAGGCGTACGCTCGGTGCATCCACGACCCCATTGACGACGGTGAGCACGTTGTCGCCCTTGGCTTCATCGTCCGGGTTGTCGCGACCGCCTTGGCTTGCCTGGTTGGCGGTGTTGCCGAAGCCACCAAAACCGAAGCCAGAAGCTCCAGCGCTGCCGCCCGACGAGCTGCCGGCCTTCGGCTGACGCGCGAGCGCGTCGTGATTCGTGGTGCAGCCGTAGCCAGCACCGGTTGCTACCAGCATGGCCAGTACCAGCAGCCGCGCAGCGTCCTGGCGTATCGCCGCCTCACCTAGCCAAACCATGCCCGCAACATAGCCCGGGCGGCCCGCACGCGCACGCTAGTGGAGCGACCGCGGCGGGCCTTCGCTTGCCTGGCTTGTCAGACCCGTCAGCAAGGGGTGAGCGAACTCCAAGGGCCCGTGCCCCTTGCCGAGGCCGGGCGCCAACCGAATCGCCTGCACGACGTAGTCACGCGCCCGGGCAATGGCTCCCTGCAACGTGAGCCCTTCGGCGATGCCGGTCGCGATGCCGGAGGCCAACGTGCAGCCCGTGCCGTGCGTCGAGCGCGAAATCACCCGCGGCCCCTCGAAATGGTGCTGCTCGCCGTCGGCGGTTCGGAGCACGTCCACCACCGTGTCGCCCTCCAGGTGTCCGCCCTTCATCAGCACCGCACTGGGCCCCAGCGCCAACACCGCGTCGGCGGCGCGCTCCAGATCGCGCACGCTCTTGATGCTCATACCCGTGAGAATTTCGGCCTCCGGAACGTTCGGCGTCACGAGCGACGCCAGCGGCAACAAGCGCAGGACCAGCGCGTCGTGCGCGCCCTTGTCCATCAGCCGCGCGCCACCCTTGGCGACCATGACCGGATCGACGACGAGCGGTACCCCGAACGCCAAGCTTTCGCACACGGCCGCCACGACCTCGATCACGCGTGCCGAGCCCAGCATGCCGGTCTTGACCGCGTCAGCGCCAATGTCGGTCAAGACCGACTTCATTTGCAGCGCCACGAACGCGGGGTCGATGGGCAGCACGTCCTGCACGCCCAGGGTATTTTGCGCGGTCACGGCCGTCAGGGCCGTGGTGGCAAAGCCACCCAGCATGGTGATGGTCTTGATGTCCGCCTGAATGCCCGCGCCGCCGCCAGAATCGGACCCAGCCACCACGAGGACCCTCGGCTTGGTGTGCTCGTGCAGTTGCTGCGGTTTCATGGCCGATCCCTAGCACCGCTAAAAAGCCGGCGTCACCAGCAAAACCTTTAGCGTCTCGCTAAGCAGCGACGGCATCGCGACGCCCGGGCGCGTGGTCTTGAGGTAACCTCGCCGCCATGGTTCGTACGGGAAGGCTACGCGCGTTCCGGATCGTGTTGATGCTGCTCGCGACACTAATTGCGGTGCCGGCCAGCCTCGTCATCCGCGGCAGCTTCTTCGCGCCTAAGTTCAACGTCCCGTCAATCAAGGGCGATGCCAGCTACCAAAACGCAGCGCTGTTGGAGCGCGCTTGGGCAGTCCCCATTGCTGCAGCCTACCAACGGCACCTGCTTTTTCAGTCCAACGGCTCCATCTGCGGTCCCACCTCGGTCGCCAACGTCGAGCGCTCCTTCGGCCGCGAAGCGGCGTCGGTCGACGGCGTGCTGGCCGGCACCGGCAAATGCTGGACCGGCATGTGCATAATGGGCCTGACACTCGACGAGCTGGCCGAGGTCACGCGCCACGGCACGGGCCGCAGAGTCACCGTGCTTCGCGATCTCTCGCTCGCTCGGTTTCGTGAAGAGCTAACCCACGTCAACGATCCAAGCCGTCGCTACATCGCCAACTTCCTGCGCGCTCCGCTGTTCGCAGAAGGCGCTGGCCACCACTCGCCCCTTGGCGCCTACCTCGAGGCCGACGACTTGGTCTTGGTCCTCGACGTCAACGAAAAATTCAAACCCTGGCTAGTCAAAGCCGAGCGCCTGTTCACGGCCGTCGACACCGACGACTCCGGCCAAAAACGCGGCCTCCTGCGCATCGAGTAGCGTCACTTTCGGTGGCCGTACGGCCCCTGGCGGTGCTATTGCCGAGCCAACCAAGGCCCCTTGGCGGAATGGCATACGCAGGAGACTTAAAATCTCTAGATCGAAAGGTCGTCCCGGTTCGAGTCCGGGAGGGGCTACCCCGTCGGAATCATTCCGGTTTTCACGACCGCGCCGAACGCGGGTCCGAGGGGTGTCATGGGCAATCCGTGGGCAATCAATTCCCACGACAGCCTGATCTAAAGGAGTGAGCGGGCCGAGCTTGAGCTCCGCCGCCGTGCGCGACGCACGCCGGTAGCGGTTGATCATGATCGAGGACGTGTGCCCGGTCCGGTCCGCAACCCAAGTCTCCGATCGCCCGTTGGCCAGGGACAGCGTGACGAACGTGCCTCGTAGGTCGTGCACCCGAAGCTTGCCCCGGTTCTCGCCGACGTTGTGCAGCTCGGTTCGGCGGGCGCCGGCCGCCCAAAGGTCGCTGCGCAGGATGCCTGAGAGCCGGGAGGGCTCGAAGTCCCGCCCCGCCCCGGGCGGAAAGACCGGGTCCGTCGGCTCGTGGGGTACGAGCTTGTGCCAGAGCGTCAG